>CAKRKK010000331.1 GCA_934358235.1 uncultured Lachnospira sp. | reverse complement strand
ATAGAGCGCGAGACGGGGATCGAACCCGCGACCCCCTCCTTGGCAAGGAGGTGCTCCACCACTGAGCCACTCGCGCAAGCAAGATATATAATACACAATAATATAACCTTTGTCAATTGCTTTTTGGCATTTTTTTAAAATATTTTTTGCGTTTTTTCATATTTTTTAAAATAGTAAGAAATAGTTGGAAATTGGTGGAAGAATAGATGAAAAATAATAGTAAGTATAACACATAAATACAACAGAAGTGAAAAGATTATATTAAAAAGTTTCTGCTATATTAAAGGAAAGAGCATTAAATAAGAATAAGAGTTTCTATGAAATGGAGGTAATGGTTTATGAATGAATATGAAATGTTTGAAGAACGGCCAAAGTATAGTAAATACAGAGGAGAAAAAGTACCAAGCTGGTGGCTGGATTATCTTCCAGAAGAAAAGAATCCTTACAGCAAAGAAGATAAGCTATATCTGAAGTTAGGCTGCCTTAGTGAGTATTGGCACACACATTCATCAAACAAACATTATTCCTTTAAAGGAGTTACAGCATGTAATTATGTACAGGATATGATAAAAGAAGAGTTTGGTCAGGCATTTCTTGTTGGAAAACCATGGGCAGGGCATCAGGGAGAACATTTTTATAATGACAGGACACATGTAACCTATTCTAATGCAGAAGTTCATATAAATGAGACATCTGACAGGCTGGGTAATGCGTATTATGAAGACGGATATATATGCATTCTGAATGCTCATAAGTACTACGAGGATGTAATAAGGTTTATAAAAAGGGTACTAAAAGGCATTATGCAGAAGCATTATCCGTCACCGACATATTATGGATGGAATGGGGAAGATTTTTTTAATAAATATACTGGAAACATAAAAATATATTAAAAGGGATAAGTGTGATGCAAAAATCTAATATAACATTAATAATTGGAGATAATGCTGCGGGTAAAACAAGAAGCTTATATAAGATTTATGAGGAAAAAATAAAAGATAATATAATCGTTACAAACATACCGGATAAAAGCATACAGTATGAGGTTTCAGAGGATAAAGAAGCTATGCTTGAAGAAACAGATATGGTAGAGGAGTATAAAGAAGATAATATGGTTAATAAAGGAATGCGGTATATATTGAGGCTGTTGGCTTATAAAGGAGATATCTTAATGCTGGACAACTTAGATAGAAGTCTTACAGCACAGCAGGTAATAGATATATCACATATTATCAGAGAAAACAGGGCAATGTGGAAAGAAATATATATTACAGGATATGACGCAAAGCTGTTGGTACTGTTTGATGGTGACGAGGAAAATATTATTGTGTTAACAGAGAATGGAAAAAAACATACAAACAGATATGAATTCATAAAACATATTGATAAAATCAGAGAATAATAAGTGCTTCACACTTCCTGATAGCAAAAAAGACATCTTGATAATTAAGAAAATCTTGTCAAAAAGCGCGAGACGGGTGCCAAGAGGTCCGGTGGACCTCTGCTT
>CAKRKK010000330.1 GCA_934358235.1 uncultured Lachnospira sp. | reverse complement strand
TATTTTGTAGCTATTATTGCAGCAGAAGCAGGAAAATTAGTATCGAAGGAAACAAAGATAGATATACTTGTAACACCATTAATAACGATAGGCGTTGGAACAGGGGTGGCAGCATTGATAGCTCCACCGCTTGGAAAAGCGGCTATGAAAATAGGTGAGGTTATAATGCTTGCAACTAATCTTCAGCCTTTTCTTATGGGAATAGTGGTATCAGTTCTTGTCGGAGCAGCACTTACATTACCGATATCTTCGGCAGCTATATGTGCAGCATTTGGACTTACAGGACTTGCAGGAGGAGCAGCTGTAGCAGGTTGTTGTGCCCAGATGATTGGCTTTGCGGTTATGTCTTTTAAGGAAAACGGATGGGGTGGACTTGTTTCACAGGGAATAGGTACATCAATGCTTCAGATGGGAAACATAATAAAGAATCCAAGGATATGGATTGCACCGATAGTAACATCAGCAATAACAGGACCTGTTGCAACATGTCTTTTTAAACTGCAGATGAATGGAACAGCAGTATCATCAGGTATGGGGACATGTGGCTTTGTAGGTCAGATAGGTGTATATTCAGGCTGGGTAAATGATGTTGCAGCAGGAACTAAGAGTGCAATAACCATGATGGACTGGGCAGGATTAATACTTATATCGTTTGTTTTGCCTGCAGTTATATGTCCATTTATAAATTGGCTGTTAAAGAAAGCAGGCTGGGTTAAAGATGGGGATATGAAACTCCAGTAAGCAGAAAAGAGTAAAATAAAATGTGCAGTGGTGAATATGATAACATATGGAATAAAGATTATATATCAGTGATAAAGTCAAAAAGACGTTCAATAGGTATTGAAGTCCACATGGATGGAAGAGTCATATTAAGAGCTCCGTATACATTAAGTGAAAAACAGCTTGAAGAATTCGTGGATAAACATAAGCTGTGGATTGAAGAAAAGCGACGTTATCTTGGAAGTAAAGCCAGAGCAGGAATATCAACCAATGCAAAGAAAAAAGATGAACTTACTAAAGATGAGATTAAGTGCATTAAAGAAGCATTTGAAAAACGTGTTATATATTACAGCCGTATTATGGGAGTGACGGTTAAAAATATAACTATTAAAAACCAGAAAACAAGGTGGGGCAGCTGCAGTTCAAAGGGTAATCTGAACTTTAATTACCAGCTGTATTATATGCCACAGGAGCTTATGGATTATGTTGTGGTTCATGAGCTTGCACACAGAAAATATATGAATCATTCAAAGGAATTCTGGGCAGAGGTGAAAAAGTACTGCCCAGAATATAAGGAAAGAAAAAATGTCCTAAAAAAATACATATTAGAAACATAGAAGTATATTGCAGAAATATATTAGTAAGTGAATGTTACGGTATATAAAGTGTAATTATTTCTAGGTACATTTTTATAAGTGTATGATAAAGCTTCACCGGTTTTTGACACAGCTGTTTTTAAATCAGTTGTGAATGTGCAGGCGAATTCAAGATGAGTTTCTTTGTTTTTAACCGCATTACGTATAAGA
>CAKRKK010000329.1 GCA_934358235.1 uncultured Lachnospira sp. | reverse complement strand
ACCTTAGGACTACGAACGATAGCACGTCCCATAGCAACTCTCTGTCTCTGACCACCTGAAAGAGCCTTTGGCTTACGATCAAGTAAGTGCTCAATATCAAGAATCTTAGCAGCTTCGTGAACTGACTTATCTATTTCTGCCTTTGGCACCTTTCTTAACTTAAGACCGAATGCCATGTTGTCATATACTGACATATGTGGATATAACGCATAGTTCTGGAATACCATAGCGATATCTCTATCCTTAGGCTCTACATCGTTAACGAGCTTGTCTCCGATCCATAACTCACCTGAACTGATTTCTTCAAGACCTGCAATCATACGAAGTGTTGTAGACTTACCACAACCTGAAGGTCCTACGAAAATAATGAATTCCTGATCTGCAATTTCAAGATTGAAATCCTTAACAGCTACGAATCCATTTGGATATACTTTACAAACATTTTTAAGTGATAAACTTGCCATTAAAACTTTCCTCCTAATATATAAAAGAACGCATACGCGCTTTTGATACTTCATATTGTACACTACAAGGCTTTTCTTGGCTATATAGCAATTAGCCAAATATATTCTATGCTTTTGTATCACTTTTACCATATTTCAGCCGTTGATGGATAATTTGCACAAAATTATCATTACAATCTTTAATAACATCACCAAAAATGAGTCATTATAAATCTGGCAGACATTGCTGTTACTACAACTGCCAGAACTGCCCACAGGCTGATACAGATTCCGGAAATAAACACTCCTGCCACAATTATAAGTGTATCTATCACATTCATAATCAGGACAACTGACCATTTGTTATGTCTGTGATATATTACACTCGCCAGCATATCCGTTCCTCCCGTTGTGCTTTCTGCCTTAAGCACCATTCCAATTCCCGTTCCGGCACATATTCCTCCTATAATGGCAGCCCACGCATAATCTGCCATATTTTCTGTGCCTGCTATGTCTGATACCGGAAGTACTGCCATATATGTTGTTAACAGCACATCTGCTATAAGTGTATCTTTTACAAATGTTTTTCCCATCCTCTTATATACATATATAAACAATGGTGTATTAAGAATTATATTAGTTACCCATATAGGAACACCGCCCTCTGGAATGAGCTTATATATGACCTTATATATTACCTTCCATTTTCCTGACATAAATGTAGCTATTGAAGAAGCTCCATTAATATATTCATATTGTGCTTTTAATTCTGCATATTCACGCATACGCTCTGTCAGCTTTCTTACTATTATACTTATTCCAGAAAACCCACCCGTAATCATTCCGACAGAATCATATATGGTTCTGTATGCTGCTGCCATAAGAAATGTACCTGTTATTATAAATATCCATTTTTTCATAATATTTATTATTTACAGCTTCACTAATTATATTCTGCACATGCAATTCCCGCAATCCTCGAACACATCAAACTTCCATAAAATGGCGTGTTCACACCATTTTATTCCGTTTTCGGTGTTCGGCGTGTCAATAAGTATAAATTGCTTATTTGTGCGAGCACAAACGCAATTTATACTTTTGACA
>CAKRKK010000328.1 GCA_934358235.1 uncultured Lachnospira sp. | reverse complement strand
TTCTTGTTATAGATGCAACAGAAGGTGTAACAGAGCAGGATGCCAAGATTGCAGGTATAGCACACGAAAGAGGCAAGGGTATTATAATTGCTGTTAACAAATGGGATGCTGTTGAAAAGAATGATAAGACAATATATGAGTTTACAAGTAAGATAAAGGATACTTTAGCATTTATGTCTTATGCTGAAATTATCTTTATATCTGCTCTTACAGGACAAAGAATTGGCAAAATATATGAACTGATTGACACTATTATTGACAGCCAGACTATGCGTATACCAACAGGTGTGTTAAACGAAATTCTTACAGAAGCTGTTGCTATGAAGCAGCCTCCATCAGACAAGGGCAAGAGATTAAGAATATACTATATGACACAGGTTTCAGTTAAGCCTCCTACCTTCGTTATGTTTGTAAATGACAAGGAGCTGACTCATTTTTCGTACACAAGATATATTGAAAACAGAATACGTGAATCCTTTGGCTTTAGAGGAACTTCAATAAGATTTATTAACAGAGAACGTAAGGAGAAGGAATAATGCTTAGCAGAATTATATGTCTTATACTTGGATATTTTGTTGGTGCTGTTATTCAGACCGGTTTCTGGATAGGCAAATTTAATCATATTGATATAAGAGATTATGGCAGCGGTAACGCCGGTACAACCAACACTATGCGTACACTTGGAAAAAAGGCTGGTTTATTAACATATTTTATGGACGCTTTTAAGTCCTGCCTTGTTGCCATAATTATACATTTTATATATGGTAATAATTCCGGAGTATCAGAAATGTTACTTATTCTTTATGGTGGCTTTGGAGTTGTTCTTGGACATAATTTCCCTTTCTATCTTGGCTTTAAGGGTGGTAAAGGAATTGCAGCAACCTCTGGCATGGTTATAAGCCTTTTATTATTTCCAAAGTATTGTTTTATGTTTACAATATTTGGAATGCTTACCTTTGGTATAGTTACAAAGCTTTCAAGATATGTTTCATTAGGCTCAATAACAGGTATAACAGGTTTCTTTATCGAATTCGTTATATGGGGGTTATTAGGCTGGCTTCCAATGAGTTCAAAGGAATTTCCAGAGGCCGTTATAGTTGTATTATTGTTCGTAATACTAGGTGTTGGAAGACATAGCAGTAATATAAAAAGACTTATAAATGGAACTGAACGTAAGATTGGAGAGAAGAGAGAGTAAAATGGTTAAAGTAGGTATATTAGGTGCAGGTAGCTGGGGCTTAGGCCTTGCTATGCTGCTAAATAATAATGGTCAGGATGTAACTGTCTGGTCAGTATTTCCTGATGAGATTGATCAGCTAAATACAACTCGTGAGAATAAAAAATGTCTTCCCGGAGTAGTATTTCCAGAGCATATTAAGTTTAATGCTGATGCTGAATATGTTGTAAAGAATAGTGATGTGCTTATTCTTGCTGTTGCATCTCCTTATACAAGATCTACTGCAAGGGTTATAGCTCCATTTGTAAAAGAAGGACAGTATATAGTTAATGTCGGCAAGGGTATTGAAGAGCATACCTTAAAGACCTTATGTGAGG
>CAKRKK010000327.1 GCA_934358235.1 uncultured Lachnospira sp. | reverse complement strand
ATAAAATCAACAACAGTACAGAAACTATTTTGTTTTATTACTTTAAAAGACCACTTAAAAGACTAGCTCTGACAAAACTCAACTGTAAATTCGGTATAGAAATCTTTTCTGTCAGCCTCAGTCATATCCATAAGCCCGCCGTATCTTCCATCATCAGCTAATGTATTTAGTTTAAGCTTCTCTTTAGAATATACTGCAATACGTGCTATCTCTTCATTACAGTTATCACCTGCATTTATTATATTCTCACCATTTATACACACCTGTTCCCTGATTATGCAATTATGGCTGTCATAGAATACTACCCTAACACCATTATCATCAGATATTCTTTTCACATCTACCTTAACCGTTATACTTAGATTATTACCATCTGCATATGTGCCTTTACATTCCCCTGGAAAATACTCTATAATTGCCCGTTCACAGGCATCCCTATCAATAACCTCCCATAATGAAGCCCCGGTTCTTTTAACACTGCCCCATAGCGGTGCCATAACTGAATATTTCTTTTCTATCTCATCAGCCTGTTTACCAGTTATCCTGCTTATCCATATATCCTCTTTATTACAGCTATAGGTTATCCACACATTATTATCAAAGGAATCATTATAATCACATATTCCCCTCATATACTGTGCACCAAGGTTTTTTATATTTCCCTGATACCTATATGGTGGAAGCTCTGGTATAACTGCTTTCATATCATAAAAGTTTCTTCCATCTTCACTTCTCATAAGTGCAAGCGGCCATCTATGGGAGCCATCCGTTGTTGGATTATAGCATATTATATAATCCTTATCTGGTGTCTGCTGCCCCCATACTTTTGCTGTATTCGTAACAAGCGATGGTATCTTTTCATCTAGCACTATATTGCCTGCACTATCAAATATATACCCCTCGCCTTTCTTACATAATCCTACTATACTTCCATCCTTTGCTGTATAAAAGGATAATGCCCTTCCATGGACATAATGTTTTTTATCATACATTTCCTCTTCATACCATTGTTCAAGTATTAGCTTCTTAGATAACAGCTCATCACATGCCTCTATAAAGCCGGCATCATCAGCTTCATTGTAATAAGGAACAGGTATCCTGTTATTATCCTCTGGTGAATAGAACCTTGTATCAGCCTCTGTGAAGCCTCCTGCCTCATTATATTTTATTACATACATATCTGATAATGTGAAATCCTTATATATCTCCCTAACAAGCCTTGCTGCGCCATATCCATTATTGGGAGCACGATGAAAGTCTGGAGAAAAGCCATAAAATGTGGTTGCCAGCATACGTCCGTTGTCAGCCTGATAGAAGCACATTCTTGAATGCACAATTGTACTCGCCAGATGAGGAAGCATTTCCTTATCCGGACCTATATATCCAGAGGTATCTGCTAACATATATGGAAATAACACTCTTTCCTTATCCCAGCTTATTCCATCGGCAGAGGTTGTGTATACAACCTCATCTGGTGCTCCGTGCTCATCTTTCTTTCCACTTATATATGAAATCACCAATCTGTTATTAAAACCTGTAATCATAGGTGCATGATTATATGTATAATCCCCATCAGCCTTACAGCTTCTTCTTACCTGATATGTATACAC
>CAKRKK010000326.1 GCA_934358235.1 uncultured Lachnospira sp. | reverse complement strand
TTTGAGGTTATGGATAAGATTACTGTATATGTAGATGGTAATGACAAGTTAGCAGACCTTATGGTTAAGAATGCAGAACAGATTAAGAGCGTTGTTCTTGCAGATTCAATAGAAACAGGCAAGACAGCAGGTTTCACTAAGGATTGGGATATCAATGGTGAAAAGGTTGTTCTTGCAGTTGAGAAGAACTAATATAGAAGTTTAATACTTTGATGTACGAGGAGAAAACCGCAGTTGTGCGGGTTTTCTCCTCGTATTTATATATGATACCAGATTGTGGGAGTGCATAGCACGGAACAATCCGTAGGTATCAAAGTTGGTGGCTTGTAACACCGACATCATTTATATAAAAAATATATGAGTTAAGATACAATTATATGAAAAGAATGGAGCAGGTTTAAAATGGAAGAAAAGTTAACTGTGAGAAAAGCAAATAAGGATGACATTCCTTTGATTCAGAATATGATTAAAAAGCTGGCTTTGTATGAAAAAAGACCACAGGATATGACAGGCTCAGAGGAGGAGCTGGATTACTGGCTCTTTAAGAGAGAAACAGCCGTTGCGCTGATTGCAGAATATGATTGTAAGGCAATAGGATACGCTATTTATTATCCTGTCTTTGGTTCCTTTGCAGCTAAGGCAGGAGTCCACCTGGAGGATCTGCTTATGGAGGAGGAATATAGAAGACGCGGCTTTGGAAAAGAGTTTTTCTCTAAAATAGAGGAATTGGTCAAGCAGGAGGGGTATACCAGAATGGAATGGAGCTGTCTTGACTGGAATACACCGGCAATTGATTTCTATAACAAAATAGGAGCCGATAAGGAACAGGGAAGAAAATATTTCTCTTACACCTGTGAATAAAACCGCAGATATAAACAAGAGAAAACGTAGGCTGTGCAAGTACTTTGGTGTTAAATCCTGTGTTAATTAACCTGATTAAATTGCAATAAGCAGGATAATCGTGTATAATTTAATCATCGTGTAACGTGTTTTGCTGACAGCAGTAATACTATATATAAAAGAAACACGTTTAATTTAATCAGGAATAATGATATACATTTGTGGTATATCTATATATTAAGGAGGAGAAGAATATATGGTGACAGGCACAGAAGCAGCTTTTAGCAAGGAAGAATTCAAGAAAAAGGTTGTAAGTAATTGTAAGTCTCTTTATAGAAAGAATATAGATGAAGCTGATAAGCAGCAGGTATTCCAGTCAGTAGCATATGCAGTTAAGGATCTTATTATAGATAAGTGGATTGCTACACATAAGACATACGATGAAGAAGATCCTAAGATTGTATATTATATGTCTATGGAGTTCCTTATGGGACGTGCGCTTGGCAATAATATGATTAACCTTACTAAGTACAACGAGATAAAGGAAGCGTTAGAGGAGCTTGGACTTGATATCAATGTTATCGAGGATCAGGAGCCGGATGCAGCACTTGGTAATGGTGGTCTTGGAAGACTTGCAGCATGCTTTCTTGATTCACTTGCAACTCTTGAGTATCCGGCTTATGGATGCGGTATCAGATATAAGTATGGTATGTTTAAGCAGGAGATAAAGGACGGCTATCAGGTAGAGGTTCCAGATAACTGGTTAAAGGATGGCAATCCATTTGAGATTAAGAG
>CAKRKK010000325.1 GCA_934358235.1 uncultured Lachnospira sp. | reverse complement strand
TCAAATATTGAATCCACATCCTGAACAACTACTGCAAGTCTTTCAAGTCCCATACCAGTATCTATATTCTTCTGTATAAGATCTGTATAATGGCCATGTCCATCATTGTTAAACTGTGAAAATACGTTATTCCATACCTCCATATATCTATCACAGTCGCAGCCTACTGTACAACCTGGCTTACCACAGCCATACTTTTCACCACGATCATAGTAAATCTCAGAGCATGGACCACAAGGACCGGCACCGTGCTCCCAGAAATTATCTTCCTTGCCAAAACGGAATATTCTTTCTGGTGCAATACCTATCTCCTTATTCCATATTTCAAAGGCTTCATCATCATCCTCATATATAGATGGATACAATCTGTTGGCATCTAATCCAACAACCTCTGTAAGAAACTCCCATGACCAATGGATAGCTTCTGTCTTAAAGTAATCACCAAATGAGAAATTACCAAGCATTTCAAAAAATGTACCATGTCTTGCTGTTTTACCAACATTTTCAATATCGCCTGTTCTGATACACTTCTGACAGGTAGTTACTCTTCTTCTAGGTGGAATCTCCTGTCCTGTAAAGTAAGGCTTTAATGGAGCCATACCAGAATTAATAATAAGCAGGCTGTTATCATTATGTGGAACGAGCGAAAAGCTCTTCATCTTTAAATGTCCCTTGCTCTCAAAAAAATCAAGATATAATCTTCTTAATTCGTTAACACCTCTGTACTGCACTTTAATTATCCTCCTGTTTAGCTGCTTTTTTAGCATCTAATCCTTTTCTTATCTTACCGCCGGCAAATACTGCAAGAACCAAAAGTCCAAGCATAACAACGAACTTTGCCGCTTCAAATATAATTTCTGAAACCAATGTAAGTTCTACCATATAATCTTCCTTTCTGCTGCCGGCTTTGCAGCAGCTATAAACAACTTAGTATTTTATCATAGCTTATATTAATTTTCAAGCCAGCTATAAACACATCCATCTACCATTTTCAAGAAAATAAGCAGCACTTTTTTGCGCAGCCTTAATAATCCTATCATCATATCCAATTGTATTTAAAAGCTTAATTGCATTTCTTGTTGTAGCAGGTCCAGTATACAGCCTGAAATCAAACAGAACCTCATCATCTGTAACCTTTTCCTGAAAATGATAATTATCATAATTATTACTTAACAATGTCGTAAGCTCAATATCGTGTGTTGCAGCAAATACAAGCGCCCTGCCAGACTTTACACTCTTTAAGATTTCAGAAGATGCAGCAATTCTTTCAACTGTATTAGTTCCTCTTAGAACCTCATCCACAAACATAAGCACAGGATGTCCTTTCCTCTCTGTGGCATCAAGTATTCTTTTAAGTGACTTAATCTCTACTATATAATAACTGTTTGAATTACTAAGGTCATCTCTTAATGCCATTGACGAATATATTCTGTATACAGGTGCTTTATAGTATTCTGATACACTTGTATATATAGTCTGTGCAAGTAATGCATTAATAGCGATAGTCTTTAAGAATGTAGATTTTCCCGACGCATTAGAGCCAGTAAGCAATACATTTCTTTTTGTACATATGGAATTAGCTACTGGTTCCTTAATAAGAGGATGATATACATTTTTCACCTCAAGGCAATTCTTACTATCTTC
>CAKRKK010000324.1 GCA_934358235.1 uncultured Lachnospira sp. | reverse complement strand
GACAGGATTCGAACCTGCGACCTCTTGATCCCAAATCAAGCGCTCTAGCCAAGCTGAGCCACACCCCGGAAGGTTTTATCTTGTTGTTGTTTTCTTAAGTTCTTAACTCGTGTACCGCAACAACAAGATAGATTATATGCTAATATGTACATTATGTCAACACTTTTTTGTAATTTTTTTAAACTTTTTTTGCAACCTTTGCGAAGCCGCTATTTTACTGGCTTTTCGGCACTTATTACAACTCATATTTTTTAAAAAAATTGAAAACTTTTAATTTTTATCATATTTTTTTCTGGTAATTTATCATGCATTTCTATCTGAATTTCCCAAAAATACTACAAAAAAATTATCTAATAGATGTTTTAAGAATGGGAAACACCAATCTTTAATTATTAATTTTTTATAAACTTTCAATCAACATAAAATTTTACTTTGAACCAACAACTTTAAACCCACATATCATAACTTTATATTGTATTAAAATACCTTTACACATTTTTAAGTTCAAAACTAAATTCATTATTGTCATCAATTTCTAACATAATATATGTAGGTATACCATCTGCTTGTCTTGGATATGATATGCTTCCTGGATTAATAAGAGTTATATCATCCTCCATTTCTATTACTGGTCTATGTGTATGTCCGAACATAACAATATCCATGCCTCTTGCTCTAGCTTCATCTTTTATAACTTTAAGATCAAGCGAAACATAATAATTATGTCCATGTGTCAACCATATCTTCTTACCAGCTATCTCTAATTCCCTTTCTCTATCAAGTGGAGAAAAAAAATCGTTATTTCCAGCAATAAATATACATTCACAGCCAGCCATTCCACTTATAATATCTTCTTCACCTTCAACATCACCAAGATGTATAAGCATATCTATATTTCCTTCATTGTAAAGAGCCTGTGAAAAATTACCATGCCTTCTGTGCGTATCACTTATTATCATTATCCTCTGCATATATATCCTCCGACTTATCCAGTACTTCTTTTATCAAAGCCAATGCTTTTCCTCTATGACTAATCCTGTTCTTCTCTTCTGGATCAAGTTCTGCCGAAGTTTTTCCATACTCAGGAAGATATACAATAGGGTCATATCCAAACCCATTGTTTCCTTTTATCTCCTTTGCTATAAGTCCTTCCATAGTTCCTCTTTTAACTATCTCTCTTCCATCTGGAAAACATACCGCTATTGCACATACAAAACGTCCGCTTCTATCATTTCCCTCAACTCCTTCAAGTCTTTTGAGCAGGGCTGCATTTTTTATATCATACGACGTATCATGTCCCATATATCTTGCTGAATATACACCCGGTTCCTTGTTAAGATAATCTATCTCTAGTCCGGAATCATCAGCCATAGTGACCTCACCTGTAATCTTCATAATAGCTCTCGCTTTTATAAGTGCATTTTCTTCAAATGTTGTTCCATTTTCCTCAACATCAACATTGACTCCAGCTTCTTTTATAGAAATGATGTCATATCCCGTAAGTATCTCTTTTACTTCCTTAATCTTATCTTTATTATTAGATGCAAGTATTATTCTTTCCATAATCAACCTTTCTTTGGTGGCTTAGGCCCCATAAATGAATAAAAATATGTTTTTAGCATACCATTATAT
Source organism: uncultured Lachnospira sp. (assembly GCA_934358235.1). Taxonomy (GTDB): domain Bacteria; phylum Bacillota; class Clostridia; order Lachnospirales; family Lachnospiraceae; genus Lachnospira. Next base: position 17 of record CAKRKK010000324.1, on the reverse strand, counting down.
ATCTTACGGTTCTTATC
>CAKRKK010000323.1 GCA_934358235.1 uncultured Lachnospira sp. | reverse complement strand
GGGGTAAATGGTAAAAAGCTGTTATATAAAATATGTCATAAATAAGACATATCAGTCATAGAATAGAAAGTGTGTGAAAACGGGGCAAATTACATAATTTGCCCCGTTTATGTAAAACACCTGTTAAAAATGTGTGCTTCGCACAAACTTGAGATGCGCAAAGAAGCAGCGCAGGAATGGAGAGTTATTATGAGAAAAAAGCTGTTAATCACTGCGGCGGCAATAATTCTTTCAGCGGATTTTATCGCTGGTGGGACTATGGCTATATATAGGGCTGCAGCACACACCGATAAAACAATATCAACATCTTCAATAGGGGTGAGTCTGAATGTTAATGAAGACAATATTGATAGGAATTCCAATGAAAATGCGATAAATACAGAAATGGTTAACCAGCGCGTAATACAGAAGGTGTCAGCAAAAAATACAGGAGCCAGACCGCAGTATGTAAGGGTGAAGGTGAAAAAAGAGTGGCTTGATAATAAAGAAGCAGTTACAGAAAGAGAAGGACAGAAGCTTAATAAGGATTATATTGGAATAAATTACGTAAATACCAATGACTGGATATATGTAAGTCCGTCTGGTAATGATGATGACCCTGATGGTTACCTGTATTATAAAAAAATAGTAGCTCCTGGAGAGAGTACAAGTGATTTTATGGATGCATATACAGTACTTCTTGGAGTTAATGGTAACACTAATATATACAGGGATTTGTCTGCCAGGGTTACTTATGATGCCAATGCTATACAGACAGTTGCTGCAAAAGCTGCCATGTTGTATGAGTGGGGAATGCTTGCAGAAATAGATGATGACGGAATGATACAGAATATAAAGTATCCTGAATCTGGAAAAGAATATGAGATTACAGATGATATAACTAAGGTAACACCAGGTGCTAAAGCTTTGGCAGCAGATGCATCTGTAAAGACATCAGAAAAAAATGCTACATCAATAACTCTTGATAACAGTGCGGTAAAGTTTGGTGTAGTCGAAAAAGATGCAGATTTTAAAGATATGGAACCAGGAGAATCAAGAGAAGGAAAGATAAGTTTATATAATAATTCAGATAAAAATATGGATTTTTATATAAATAGTGAGCTTATCAGTAATATTGCAGATGAAGGCAGTAAAGCAGGCATATACAACATAAAAATATATAAAAGTGTTAAAGATAACGAATATTCTTTGCTATATGACGGAATCATAGGTAGTCAGGATACAACAGGGAATACGAAAACAGATAGTGCGTTAAGTGGAAATATTCTTATAGGGGATAAGTATATTGCAACACTTTCAGGAGGAGAGAGTGCGGATATAAGAATCGTTGTGACACTTGATGGAGAAACTATGGATAATTCTTATATGAATAAAGAAGGAAGGATACGTATTAATGTGAGTGCACAGCCAAACAGTGATGCAGCTGTAACCAAAACAAGTGTCATGACAGGGGATAACTCTTTACTTATGTTATATGGTGTGCTTGCAGTTATAGCAGGAACAGCGGTTTTGGGAACATTAGCCGGTCTGTATTGCAGAAGAAAAGAAAAGCATAACACTACAAACAAAGAATTATAGCTGGTGAAGTGTATTGCAGGAGCAGGGAATAGTATATGTTACGTTTCTGGATGATTTTTGTATGACATACAACGGGA
>CAKRKK010000322.1 GCA_934358235.1 uncultured Lachnospira sp. | reverse complement strand
ATTTCCTTCTGCGTAATAAGAAATGGAGGTATTCTATGGTTACAGATATGGCAGATGCAGGCAGGGACCAGCTTTTTTGTGAGTATTATAGGCAATGGGTTGATGTGTATAAGAAAGATGCTATAAGAGAAGCTACTATGGCTAAATATATTATGACACAGAAATGGGTTGAAAAGCTTGCACCACAGTTAAAGGTGTCGCAATTAACTAGAACGGCTTATCAACAGTTGCTTAATGATTATGCAAAGGAGCATGAAAGACAGACAACACTTGATTTTCATCATCAGCTTAAGGGAGCCATCCTTGATGCTGTGGATGAGGGGATGATAGACAGAGATCCTACAAGGAAGGCTATTATTAAGGGGAAAACGCCAAGAGTAAAGAAGATAAAGTATCTTAATCAGTTTGAATTGCACACGCTTATTGCACATCTGGATATAAGGGAAACTGTTAACTGGGATTGGTTTATTCTTCTTGTAGCAAAGACAGGAATGAGATTTTCCGAGGCGTTGGCAATAACACCATCAGATTTTGACTTTGCAAGGCAGACATTATCTATAAGTAAGACCTGGGATTATAAGGGTGAAGGTGGCTTCCTTCCAACAAAGAACAAGTCATCTGTAAGAAAGATACAGATAGATTGGCAGATAGTTGTTAAATTCTCTGAGTTGATCAAGGGTATGCCTGAGGATAAACCTATATTTGTAGGTGAAAATAAAATATATAATTCGACGGTTAATGATGTATTAACAAGGCATTGCAGACAATGTAATATATCGGTGATTTCGATACATGGTTTAAGACACACACATGCCTCATTGCTCTTGTTTGCAGGAGTATCCATAGCAAGTGTGGCTAGGCGCTTAGGCCATGCAAGCATGACAACAACGCAGAAAACTTATCTTCATATCATTCAGGAATTGGAGAATAAAGATGTAGACCTTGTTATGAGAACACTATCAGGTCTGTGATAACATAGTCGCCCACAAATAAAATTTAGTTAGAAATTGATGTTAACTCAGATATTACAAAGATATGTTACGCTGATATATTTTTTTATAAGGCACATTATAAGATACGCCATAAAAAATATGTTGACACACACTTTCAATAATGATAATATGCAAAATGCAAATGACTTGCATATTTGCAATAATGATTTGCATACATAACAGATAAAAAGTTTAGTGAAGCTTATGAAAGGATACACACATAATGCAGAGAAGCTATAACACAAAGGTAACACACGAAATACAGCAGTATCTTAAGCTGCAGAATCAGAAAAGCTTTAGTGCGGCAGATGTATATCATTATCTTGAGAACAACAATATAGATGTTAATCAGTCAACTGTATACAGAACCTTAGACCGGATGATAGAACATAATATTCTTGTCAGATTCAAGACGGCTAATAGTGGAAATTATTATTACAGAATATCAGATGAGCATCATAACTGTGATGAGCACCTGCATATGCAGTGCAGAAGGTGTGGTAAGGTTATGCATCTTGACTGTGATTTTATGAATGACATAAGAGAGCAGCTTATGAATCAATATGGTTTTACATTAGAGTGTAATGGTTCAACCCTCAGCGGACTATGTGCGGAATGTAAGAAGCAGTCAGCGGAGTAATAAGAAGAACGGAATAAGAAGAACGAAATAATAA
>CAKRKK010000321.1 GCA_934358235.1 uncultured Lachnospira sp. | reverse complement strand
CTTTATATGTTACCAGTATCTTAATGTGCAGGCAGCAGCGAAGGTTAATTCTGATAAGATAATAGAGCTTAAGAGCACTTTGAATTCCCTTAAGGATGATAATGATGCGCTTGAGGCAGATATTAATGCAAGTATAGATTATAATGCAATATATGATACTGCAGTTAATGAGCTAGGAATGGTATATCCTGGAAAGGATCAGGTTATTACATATAATTCACAGGAAAGTGAATATGTAAAGCAGTATAAGGATGTTCCAGATGCCAGATAAACGAGAAAAAAGAGGTACTTATGGTAAGTAAAGAGCAATTAAGAAGAAATAAGTACAGAAGAAAAAGAGTATTGTTAAAAAGAGTCCATGCAAAGGGAAAAGTAGCACTTGGTATGGTTATTATCATACTTATGGTTCTTGGTGGGGAAGTATTTAGAATTAATTATAATCATGGTGATGTGTATGCTAAAGCAGTATTAGATCATCAGACATATACTTCGACAGAGCTGCCATATAAAAGAGGGCAGATACAGACTAGCGATGGAACTGTTCTTGCATATAGTGAAAAGGTGTTTAATCTTATACTGGATGTCAAACAGCTACTGTCTGATGAGGAGTATAAGGAACCGACACTCAGTGCTTTAACAAGGTGTTTTAATCTTGACAGAAGCGAGTTAGAAAGGATAGTAGCAGCTAATCCTAATAGCAGATATCAGAAGCTGTTAAAAAGCTTGACACCTGACGATATAGAGGAGTTTAAGACGCTTGAGGCAGATAAAACACAAGGAAAGAATATAAAGGGTGTATGGTTTGAGGACAGCTATATAAGAAAGTATCCATTAGGAACCTTTGCTGCTGATACAGTAGGATTTGCAAGTGCCAATAATGGTGGTGAGCTTGGAATAGAAAGCCAGTATGATGACGAGCTTACAGGAACTAATGGAACTACTTACAGCTATGTGGATGCCGGACTTGAGGTAACAGAAACGCAGAAGGCTGCAGTTGATGGCAACAATATAATTACAACAATAGATTACAATGTGCAGTCTGTTATAGAAAAATGCATTAAAGAATATAATCAGGAGAAACCATCAAAGAATACTGCAGTAGTGGTGGCAGATCCATCTAGTGGAGAGATACTTGGAATGGCAAGCTATCCTACATTTGACCTTAATAATCCGAGAGATTTAAGCAGTCTGTATACAGAGGAACAGCTTAATAATATGTCAGATACCGATTATAAGAATGCATTATATGCGTTATGGACTAATTATTGTGTATCTGAAAGCTATGAGCCAGGTTCAACCTTTAAGCCGGTTACTGTGGCAGCAGCTCTTGAAGAGGGTGTTGTCAAGGATGGCGATACATATGTATGTAATGGCTACGAGATGATAGGACCTGACAGATTAAAGTGTCATGTGTATTCGTCTGGTGGACATGGTTCATTAACAGTTGAACAGGCTATTATGAATTCCTGCAATCCATATATGATACATCTTGCACTTGAGCTTGGTAACAGTAAGTTTGCAGAATACCAGTCTTTATTTGGCTTTGGGAAGACAACAGGAATAGATCTTCCAGGAGAGACAACAGGTATTGTATATGGAGATAAGATGACAACAATTGATGCAGCCTGTAACTCCTTTGGACAGACCATCAATGTTAATATGATGCAGATGATTTCGGC
>CAKRKK010000320.1 GCA_934358235.1 uncultured Lachnospira sp. | reverse complement strand
GAGATATTATTATCAGGCTGTTGTGATCGAATAGGTTGCGCGAGTAATGATGCATCCGAATCAGTTATCTGATTCGGATGTCGCGGTGCTCCTCGAATATATTCAATTATATTTATTGATTATTATTATAATGTTATATTTACGCAGTCCAGAGTCTGTTATATCAATAACAATTGCAGGCATTGTTATTGATATAACCGGCGTATACGCCAAAAAGCCAGCGTATACACCAGAAAAAATAACAGAAGCCACCAGCTTGTATGCAAGCATACCGCTGGTGGCTTCTATTATTTCTTCTGACTCTGGACTGCAGATAACTTAATATAAATAATCAGCAATATACTTTCTTATTCTCATCGTTACTCGCGCAAGCTATTGAGGGGAATTGGACCCCCGACCTCTTCATTACCAATGAAGTGCTCTACCACTGAGCTACAATAGCATAAATGCCGTTTTGTGTAACAGCACTTTTATTTATATCATTTTTATTGAAATTAATCAAGTATTATTTTGACGAATTGTTTTTCCAATTTTATTTCTGGCACGCTGGATTGCATTGTCTATTGACTTTGGAGACCGGTTCAGCTCATCTGCTATTTTCACATAGTCTTTTCCACTCATCATAAGTCTTATAACCTTCTTTTCAAGTGGACTTAGTGTTGCAAATGCTTTCTGTTCAAGGCTGCCTGTATACTCACGGTCTATATACAACAGCTCCGGATTCTGTTCATATATGCCAGCTAATGTATCCACAAGCTTAACATCTGCATTATCTTCTGCTGTACCACTAACAGGCTCGTCTAATGAAACATATCCATTAAGTGGCGCATTTTTCTTAGCATTGGAGGCTTTAACCGCATTCATTATCTGTCCATTTATACACAGGGAGGCAAATGTAAGGAAGGATGCCTCCTTTGCTGCATCATAGGTTGTTACCGCCTTATATAGGCCTATCATTCCCTCCTGTATAAGGTCATCCTTTTCTCCGCCAACTATATACATAGCGTTGGCCTTTTTTCTTACAAGATTCTTATGCCTCTCCATGATTGCGTCTACTGCTCTTTCATCGCCCTTACGATACATCCTTATAAGTTCTTCATCACTATACAACTCATATTGTTTCATAGACACCCCGTTTCATGCCACCTGTCTGTTTATAGCTTTTATTGTAATCTTTGTCTTACTATTTCAAATGCCATAACACCTGCGGCTACAGATGCATTAAGCGAATCTATATCACCCTTCATAGGAATAGATGCAACAAAGTCACACTTTTCTCTGACAAGTCTGCTCACGCCATTACCTTCATTGCCTATAACAAGCCCGATAGGTCCTTTAAGATTAAGGTTGTACATAGTCTCTCCACCCATATCGGCACATACAAACCACAGACCTTCCTTCTTAAGTGCTTCTATTGTAGCTGCTATATTAGTAACCTTTGCAACAGGTGTATAATTTATTGCACCTGCAGATGTCTTTGCTACTGTTGCTGTAAGTCCTACCGCCCTTCTTTTAGGGATAATAACGCCATGTGCACCTGCAAGATTAGCAGTTCTTATGATAGCTCCAAGATTATGTGGATCCTCTATCTCATCAAGTATAAATACAAATGGAGCTTCTCCCTTGCTTCTGGCAGCCTCAAGTATATCCTCAACCTCTGCGTATTCGTATGCAGCACCTATGGCTACAACC
>CAKRKK010000319.1 GCA_934358235.1 uncultured Lachnospira sp. | reverse complement strand
GGGTCCAAACGTAGCAGGTGTTATTGGTACAGCGGTTGCAGCGGGTACATTTATGGCGATGTTTGGTGTCATGTAAAACGGACTAAGAGTCTCTAAGCTCGCAGAATACGCGAGCTAAGACACTCTAAGTCCGTAAGAAGTTGCTACCGCAACTTCCGGAAGGTTAAAGCTACTTGCAGAATATGTGAGCTAAGACACTCTAAGTCCGTAAGAAGTTGCTGCCGCAACTTCCGGAAGGTTAAAGCTACTTGCAGAATATGCGGGTTAAGACACTTCAATCACCAATTTATTTAATATATAGGAATATATAGGAGGAGTTTAAGATGGCAGATCAGGTTAAGAAACCATTAAAGATAACTGAGACTGTATTAAGAGATGCTCATCAGTCACTTATTGCTACCAGAATGACAACAGAGCAGATGCTTCCAATCATAGATAAGATGGATAAGGTTGGATATCATTCAGTTGAATGCTGGGGAGGTGCTACATTTGATGCATCACTTCGTTTCCTTAAGGAAGATCCTTGGGAAAGACTTCGTAAGTTAAGAGATGGTTTTAAGAATACAAAGTTACAGATGTTATTCAGAGGACAGAATATCCTCGGATACAATCATTATGCAGATGATGTTGTAGAATATTTCGTACAGAAGTCTATTGCTAATGGTATTGATATAATCAGAATATTTGACTGTTTCAATGATTTAAGAAATCTTAAGTCATCAGTAGAGGCAGTTAAGCTTGTTAAGAAGGAGAATCCTAATGCTCACGCACAGATAGCACTTTGCTATACACTTGGTGATGCATATACTCTTGATTACTGGAAAGAAACAGCCAAGAGAATTGAGGATATGGGTGCAGATTCTATCTGTATTAAGGATATGGCAGGTTTACTTGTTCCTGCTAAGGCTACAGAGCTTGTACAGGCATTAAAGGAAGGTTCTTCACTTCCTATCCAGATGCATACACACTATACATCTGGTGTTGCTTCAATGACATATATGAAGGCAGTTGAAGCTGGTGCAGATATCATCGATACAGCTATGTCACCATTCTCAATGGGAACATCACAGCCAGCTACAGAGGTTATGGTAGAGGCATTTAAGGGTACAGAGTACGATACAGGTCTTGACCAGAACCTTCTTGCTGAAATAGCTGCTTACTTCCAGCCAATGAGAGAAGAAGCATTAAAGTCAGGTCTTATGAATACAAAGGTTCTTGGTGTTAATATCAAGACATTATTATATCAGGTACCTGGTGGTATGCTTTCTAACCTTGTATCACAGCTTAAAGAAGCTGGTGCAGAAGATAAGTATCAGGCAGTTCTTGAAGAGATTCCTAAGGTTCGTAAGGACTTTGGTGAACCACCACTTGTTACACCATCATCACAGATCGTTGGTACACAGGCTGTTCTTAACGTATTACAGGGCGAGCGTTACAAGATGATTACTAAAGAGTCTAAGAAGGTTCTTATGGGTGAGTTTGGACAGACAATCAAGCCATTTAACCCAGAAGTACAGAAGAAGGCTATAGGTGATGCAACACCTATTACCTGCCGTCCAGCAGACCTTATCGAGCCACAGCTTGAGAAGTTCAAGAATGATCCAGTTGTACAGCAGTACAAGCAGCAGGATGAGGATGTACTTTCATACGCATTATTCCCAGCAGTTGCTACTGAGTTCTTCAAATACAGAGAAGCACAGCAGAAGAAGGTTGATCC
>CAKRKK010000318.1 GCA_934358235.1 uncultured Lachnospira sp. | reverse complement strand
GATATATGCTTTGCAGTATCTGCTGCTCTTACTAATGGTGAATACAGGATTTCATCTATATGGATATGCTCCTCTTTTATTCTTTTTCCAAGCTCTGTCGCCTGGTCATGTCCCAGACTTGTAAGTGCAATGTCTGTTGCACCACATATTTTATTTTCAACATTCCATATCGTCTGCCCATGTCTTGTAAAATAAAAATAACTACTCATGCCTTATCACCTCAACTCTGCATAATCTCTCCAGCATATCATCTGTCATATTGTATACTGCATCAATCACATAATTTCTGTAAGTGGCATTGCCGTCCATATCGTTAAGCCTTTTATATGCTGTCTCTCCACTTATTCCCATAACACAGACTGCCGCTGCCACAGCTTTGGCTATGCTGCCCTGTATTGCTGTATCATGCTCTTTACTTATGCACATATCTGCTTTATATTTATCTGCTTTATCCACATGTGCAGAGTCTGTATACACATTTCCAGTACAGACGGCAGCAATATAGGCTGTTATTAGTGCTGAAAGCTGACAACCCGAACCTGTCACCCTGCTCATCATAGGATGTCCATTTCTTATACAATATACTGTATTCCCATCAGTTACTACATCTATAACACCAGTTATACACAACACAGCTTCTGTTTTTTTAGCAAAGGCTTTTGCAAAAGCTGCCACATCATATATATTTTCCTCTGTAATCCGGTCAATATCGTTAGCCTCTACACCTTTAGAGTGGTTAATATCAGCCATTCCACCTGCAAGTGCCTTTATCTCTGATATATTTCCCCTTATGACAGTCGGACCTATCTCATTTATTATCCTTAAGGCTGCGCTGTTCCTGAAATCTGATGCTCCTGCGCCTACCGGATCAAGCACGACCGGATGATGAAGGGCTGCTGCACTTCTGCCAGCAAGCAGCATCGCCTCAAGCTTATTCTCATTTAACATGCCTATATTGATATTTAATCCATCACATATAGCTGTTATCTGTCCAACCTCAAGTGCATCCTCTGCCATAATAGCTGCACCGCCACACGCCAGAAGTATATTAGCACAGTCATTCATGCTTACATAGTTAGTTATGCTGTGAATAAGCGGCTTACTTTTATGCACCCTTTCAATAATATTATCAAACATATTATTCTTCACTCCAACACATATTGTTATTCTATATTCTGCTGCATTTTTGCAAGCAGTCCTGATTTCTTAAGACTAAGAACTATCAGTCCTGATATAAGCGCACCGGCCGCTGTTGATACAAAGAACGGAAATACATACACATAAAATGCTAAGTTAGCCACATTTTTCCCCATAAGGAATATAGCAACCGGATACGCGCTAAGTCCTCCTAATAGTGAGGTTCCTGCCACTTCTCCTATCATTGCTGCTATAACGTTATGAAACCTTTTATATACTACGCCACATACTAATGCACCAAACATGCTTCCCGGAAATGCCATAAGACTTCCTATTCCCAGCATATTTCTTATAAGTGATGCCACAAATGCTGCCATGACACCATAACCCGGTCCTAAAAGAACTGCACAGAATACATTAACCATATGCTGTACAGGCGCACATTTGCTTCCAAATACAGGAAAGGAAAACAGACTTCCCACAACAGCCACAGCACATAATATTCCTGCTATTGATAATTTTTTGATATTAGTTGATTTCACGATATAAAGCCTCCTTTTGCCCCCTGAATAACGGCTGTAATAATACT
>CAKRKK010000317.1 GCA_934358235.1 uncultured Lachnospira sp. | reverse complement strand
GTTGTAACGCATGGAACAGATACTATGGCGTATAGCACAGCAGCAGTAACTTATATGTTTAAGAATCTGTCAAAGCCAGTTGTATTTACTGGTTCGCAGGTGCCAATAGAAGCCAAGAATACTGATGCAAAGGATAACCTTTTTGACGCAGTATGCTTTGCATGTGAGGATATAAGAGGAGTTTATCTTGTATTTAACGGAATCGCCATTAATGGAACGCGGGCGATGAAAGTAAAAACAAGAAGCTATGATGCATTTAACAGCATTAATTACCCGGTTATTGCGCATATAAAGGATGGAAAAGTAATCTATAATGAAATATTAGAGAAGAATTATAACAGCCATTGGAATGAAATGCACAAAAAGGTCACGGAGAGTTTGGCGATAGCTACAGGAATGTGTCAGGATATTATTGTGTTAAAGGTATTTCCTGGTATTGGAACAGAAATATTTGACTATGTGAAGGATAATTATAAGGGGGCTATTATAGAAGGCTTTGGCATAGGCGGAATTCCGAACAAGAACAATAATATAGTTGAGAAGCTTCACGAGCTTGAAGCAGCAGGTGTTACGGTTGTTATTACTACACAGTGCTTATATGAAGGTATTGATCTTGGCATATATGAGGTAGGTCAGACTCTGGCTAAGGAGAAAGTTGTTATGTCAGGTGATATGACAACAGAGGCGTTAACGATGAAACTTATGTGGGCGCTTGCACATTATACTGATGCAGCAGATGTGAGGAAATATATGGAAAATATATATTTTGCTGACAGAAGTTATTAAGATAAGGTGTAGAATAGATAATGATTGATAATGCGCAATATTATAATGCGGAATATTACATGGAATATCTCGACGGACTTACTAACGATATGCCTGAGGAGTTTATGAAGCTTGCACAGGTCTTTGAGCTTAATGTTTTTGAACCTGTTTATATGGATGGGGAGGAGGATGTGCACGCAGCGTATCTTATGAATGACTCTGTGGAGAGCTACTTTGTCTTTGAACATTCAGTAATGACAGGACAATATAAGAATATTGAATGTGAACAACTGGCAGGAATAGAGAAAACCCCAAAGGGATATATGCTCATAGTTAACCAGGGTGGAGAGAATATATTTACTATAAGCTTTGACAAGCTTGGAATGAAGAGTGCTTATTTTAATTACGGATGTCTGGGACATTTCTGGGTTAAAGGATATGAGTATTTAAGACAGCTAGAGTACCAGCTTGCAGATGTAAGAGATAAGTACAGATATCTGGGAGATACATCCTGCACCAGGCTTGAGTGTGTGTTTATGCAGCTGGCGGATTTTCCGCCTATAAAGAAATATAAATCAGTTCCGGATAAATATTATGTGCCTTATCCGGATGCTATATATCCGGAAGCTGTAGAATATCTTATAGAAACGGCAGAGAGTGTTGGCGATAAGCATATGTCACGCCTGCTTCGTAGTTACTTTAAAAAACCAGATATACTTAAGTGCAATATTATTGCAGCTATGTTTCATAGAAAGACACATAGCAGTTTCATAGATAAGATTATTAAGGATGTACGCAAAGAAGCTGATAAGTATGTAAACAGAAGGTTTAGTACTGATGAGGAAAGACAGTATCAGCAGGTGCATAAAAGAGCGGTCAAGGCGATGAATTCATATAAAGCAGCAGGATGTGAGTGTCTGCTATACAGGGAGGAGCCTTTTATGTCTTCAAAGGATTCTATTACAT
>CAKRKK010000316.1 GCA_934358235.1 uncultured Lachnospira sp. | reverse complement strand
GGGCTGAATGGAATTGAAGCAGAGGCGAACAAGCTGGCGAAAGCCCCAAAAGGGATTGATGGAGTAACCGAGGGAGCTGGAAATGTAGCGGAAGATGCTGGGAAGGTTGTTGAGAGTGGTGGTAATTCTTCAATAACAAATGATATTTTAGAGTGTCAAAGGAAAGGTAGTGCTTTAAAGGTTGATGAAATAAAGCCAATTACTCAAATTAATCCCAAAACAAGAAGACCAGAAATAATAAAAGAATTTCCTGCTACTGCACAATCTCATGGATTTAATGATTTGATTGATAACTATGCTGGATATGCAACAAAGTCATTGATTCGGAATGGATCATTATATCAATTAAAGGGTACATTAAATGGTGTACAAGGTAGATTTGAGTGGATAATTCAAGATGGATATGTAACACATAGAATGTTTGTTCAAGATGGAACAATGAACGGAGTGCCAATAAAACCATGATTATTAGAATTTTAAAGGACTTAAATATAAATATATCTTGGAATATGATCTTTATAGGATTATGTACTGGAGATGTTGAAGCGTATGAAGTAATTGACTATGCGATGGAACAAATTGAGTTAGGGGATTGTAGGTCTGAAATTTTTGAACTTGCGGGAGCATATGCAGATGATTTTGATTATGTTTTACGATTGGTTCAAGATTTACAAGAAGATTTTATAGATGAAGCAATTGAAAGGAGAAAAATACGTTTAGCAATTGTTTATGATGTAATAAAGGAAAAGAATCATAATTTTGTTGATGGCCTAATACAATTAACTGAATTATGGGATAAACTGGATTATCCAAAGGATTCTCCGCATACTGTTCAAGGTAGAAATAATAAAATTTCTCCAAACGAATATTATACGCAAGAAAACTATGATAAATTATATAAAGCAAATTGTGAATGGTTTAGGAAAGAATTGCTATATTTACAGAATAAATAGTAAATCTCATTCAAAAATAATAAAATATGCTTGAAAAGCGGTAAATAATACATAGATTTTCGAAGGAAGACTTGCAGAAGTGTGTGCCTCAAATGGCATCCGTGCACAGTACCGGTATGATAAAAACGATATGCAGACGGGGCATCGACAAAGCGGCTGCATTATACGTACGACGTTTATAACCGTAATGTATCCGTAACAGGAGATGATTTCACACAGAAGAACCATTATGATGCAGCAGGCTACCGCGATTCCATCACCGAAAAGGACAAGGTCACAAACTTTGTATATCAGGGTGGAATGCTCCTTCACGAACTGGATGAAGATAAAAATCCGGCAAGGCATTATGTACTTGGCAATGAATATATCGGGTTGGATAACAACTATTACCTGACGGATGAGCAGGGAAGTGTACGATATGTACTGGATGCAGTCGGAAACGTACAGAATGATTACTGGTATGATGCGTTTGGTCAATGTATCGCAGGACAGGAAAACATCCCGAATCGTCTAAGGTATACTGCACAGATCGAGGATGACCTGACGGGCCTTTATTATCTGCGTGCAAGATATTATAATACAGGTATCGGACGGTTCACACAGGAAGATGTGATCTATAATGATAGACTGAATCTGTATGCGTACTGTAGCAGTAATCCGGTGATGTATGCGGATCCGAGTGGGTATGCATGTGAACCAAAAGAGTGGGCAGAGAATAGTAAGACCAGCTATGGGAAGTCAAGTGGAAAATATGATACTACAGCAGATTTTCTGACTAATATTGAAAATCGAAATGGA
>CAKRKK010000315.1 GCA_934358235.1 uncultured Lachnospira sp. | reverse complement strand
CATTTCGATCCTTCTCCGCTTTGCTCCGGTCGGTGCAAAGCCAAGGTCCACCGGACCTTGTGCACCGTCTCGCGCTTCCATACTGCGCTTCCGTACTGGTTTGAAATGTCTTTTTCTATCACAAGGTACAATTAATTCGCCTCGCAGTCCCATACTCTTCACAGCCCATACTCTTTATATTTATTTAACGCTGCTTTCGCATCAACAATTTTTATATTTTTATCCCCTGCTTCTATCCCAAATAATATATTTTCTTCTGTGAAATACTCATCCCTGTCTCCTACATATATATCCTCATCCCCAATTTCTATGTACCCTTGTTCTAATGCTGTCACAACTAATATAAGCTTCAGATATGGGAATGCGATCAGATTATTTAACAGTTCCAGAACATATTCCTGTATGGTAGGGAATTTGTCTGATATATCCCTACAGTCAATTATTCCGTTATCATCCACCAGTTCTGTATGGATATTATATCCTCCAGGATAAACATAAAGGCTGTCTATATCTGCTTTATTACTGCTTATTTCATTTTCTCCTCTTTTTATTTTCATTTTCATATCTGCTAGCTGCTGACTCGTAAATGACCTGCCTTTTATTCTGTAATAAGGTCTTTTTATTCCTAGCAGGCACCCCAAAGACACATTATCCGGCATTTCTGATATACTATACTGGCAATATTTATCATACACCTCTTTAGGCATGTACCATATTTCCTCGTCACTATCGGTCCGGATAATTCCCTTCATCAAAGCATAGAAAACATTTGTGTTATCAAAGCTCATTCCATGCTCTATTGTTATGTATGCATTGCCATATTCATCCTGCTTAATATGTCCGCTTAATCCCAGATAATCAAATATTGTCATCTAAGCCTCCATTTAAACATTTCACTATGCTTTTCATTTATTATGCTCTATCCCCTTTCCAGATATATTCAGATACTTTACCTAACTCCTCATCTGCATTAAGGTCATAGGCTTCTATACATTTTCTAAGATAAGCCTCATCAACCTGTGTTATTTTATTATCCTGATAGTATTCAGGCATATATCTTTCAGGCTTTACACCGTATTTTTTATTATATTCATCATATTTACTTATAGTTTCCTTTGCATTCAATATCTTTATCTGCTTGTCATGTATTTCTATACCTACTGACACATATTCTTTAAAAGCCTTCTCTCTTTCTGCTTCTGCTAGCTCGTCTATGATTTTAAATGGAGGATTTTCATTTACTACCTGCTGTATATTATCTGAAATGTTCTCCTCTGAAGGCCACATATATCCCTCATCTGCATCTGTTACTGCAATCACAAGATCCAGATATGGAAATGCCATAAGTTTATTCAGCCACTCCACAACAAACTCTTCTATCTGCGGATATTTCTGGGTTATTGCATTGCAGCCTACTGTTCCATCCACATGAATCCAGCCATACCCCTCTTGATAATGGTTCTTATTGATAAGCCAGTTATCAAAGTTTAGCGAACCTACGAAGTCCTCACAATGTGAAATGTCCTCAAGCTCCCAGCCAAAGAAATTATCAGTTCTTCTGATTATATCAAACGCCTGCTCGCGGGTTACGTTTTTTCCCCTCATTCTATAATATGGTCTTCTTGTACACGTTACTGCATATATGTCTTCATCGTCTGTAATTTCTATTGAATACGAACAGTACTTTTCATAATCTTCCTTTGCCAGAAAATTTGTATTTTCATCAATCCACTGCAAATCTTTTATGCTATCTAAAAC
>CAKRKK010000314.1 GCA_934358235.1 uncultured Lachnospira sp. | reverse complement strand
TGTCCGTCTGCTGCCTTATACACCTTAAAGCCTTCATTCTTTAGATATATTCCAACCAGTTCTCTTATATCTTCCTCATCATCTACCACAAGAATAGCTGCCATATTAGTCTGCCACCTCCATGTACTTATTGCTCTAACTTCATCTTATTTCTTTGTCCTGGTTCTGATTGCACTTTTTCAGCCTTATGCTTATCGTGAACAGTCCATCCTCATAATCCGCTAATACGCTGCCACCCAGCCCCTCTACTGTTTCTTTTACAATAGAAAGCCCTAAACCATTGCCTGATATACTTGAATTTCTTGCGTGATCAGCCCTGTAAAACTTATCAAATATTCTTTCGCAATCTGACTTTTTTATGCAATCTGTCATATTCGATACATTTATAAGTATATTATCGTTCTCCTCAAGAAGTGACACTATGATATCTGTATTCTTCCTTGAATACTTTATTGCATTCATAAGAATATTATCAAACACTTCTCTCATCTGTTCTATCTCAACCTCAGCATATACCGGTTTTTCTGTTATATCCGCCACAAAGCTGCGCTCCTGCTTGAGTGCTATTCCCTCAAACTCTGCAATATCCTGTTTAAGCATCATAGCTATATTACACTTCACTTTATTAGCTGTGCTGCTTTCCAAGCTATTATTGCTGTCATTTTCCTGTGGCTTTTCGTTTCTTGCAAGTATGAATATCTTATGTATCATGCCATTAATCTTTTCAACCTGCTGGAATGCCTTTTTTATGTATGTATCCCGTTCCTCATCACTATCGTATTTGTGACTTATAACTACATCAAGATATCCTGTTATTATTGTCATTGGCGTTTTTATATCGTGTGAAAGATTCGTGATAAGTTCCATATTCTTTCTGTCATTTTCACGTTCCTCTTTCATCATTCTGCCTATGCTGTGCTGCATATTATCTATGCTGTAAGCTATATTGGTAATTTCATCCTGTCCTCTTTTATCAACCTGCAGGTCAAGATTACCCTTCGATATCAGATTGACAACATCTGAAAGATATCTTATATAATCTATCCTTTTCTTTGTCATAAGGATAACACATATTATAAATATAACTGTACCAAGACATATACATGCAACCTTAAGCTTCATATCAGCATAAAGATATTCTGGTGTAACCTTAGTTTCAAATATTATATAATACAGCGTTTTCTTTATGCTTTTCGTGTATACAAATGAATACTCCGGACTACAATCATCATAGGAATTAACCACAAGCGCATCTATATCAACGTATACCTTTTTACTTCTGTAATCCTCACTATCAGCATCCAGCTTTTTCTTCCATAACACAAGACCATTCCTGTTCGTTATGGTTATATTCATATTATTGACCTCTTCTGTTGCAAATGGAAGCCTGTCATTTATCAGCAGGTACTTCATGGCATCTCCAAGATTCTTGTCATCATCAAGCTCATTGGCACTTATCTCATCCATAGCATTGCTAAGTGCACTATCAAGCTCTCTTACCATTCCCATAACCTGATTATCGTATTTTCTTTTATAATCTGAACAATCCTCTGTTACATCTACCAGAACACCATAATGACTGCATACTATAAATGTTCCAAGAGAAGCTAAAACAGCGATAGTAAAAGCTGCCACAATTACTACCGCCAGTTCTTTATATATTCCTATTTTTTTACCGGTGTAAGTATTATATTCATTCATACTATTCCTCATTTCCAGGCATTCCCGTATATCAATTCCTTACCTGCTGATTTCTTTACCAGTAACCAAGCTCTAA
>CAKRKK010000313.1 GCA_934358235.1 uncultured Lachnospira sp. | reverse complement strand
AGCAGGTGATGTAGAACACGCTGGAAATGTAGTTGTGAAAATGAAAAATTGAAGTAGTTCGATGACTTCCAGTTTATAGATTACATCTTATAAATCACCTGTAAATCACCAACTTTAAACTATATATAATATAATAACTTTGATACAAAGAAACAGAGCAAGTACTTGAGTAACAAAACTTAAGTGCTTGCTCTTATTTTATGTATAGGAGGTTGCTATGGACGACAAAATGAATGATGTGATTGATGAAGTGCAGAAAAGACTTGGAGAAGAATATGAGGTGAAAAGGGTTGAAGTTATGAAGAACAATGACACAAAACTGAAAGGAATTCAGGTCAGGAGAAAAGATAGGAATGTTGCAAAAATATGTTACTGGACTAGTGAATCAGTTGATGAGATTGTAGCTGTGATTAATAGAAGCCTGTTTCCTAAATTTGATTATGAAATTAATTTAGAGAAGCTAAAGGACAGGATTGTCTATACTTTGGTAAATGCTAATACTAATAAGAGCAGACTAAAGACTATACATTACAGGATATATCTTGCTGTAACAACTGGAATGAGACGCTCAGAGATGAATGCACTCACATTTGATGATATAAACCTGAATGAAAAAAATATCAACGTCAATAAGGAGGCAAGAGTATACCAGCATAGAGGAAAATGCGTGGTAAAGGAGACTAAGACCGCAAGTAGTGTAAGGGTAATTCCTATTGCTAATACCTTATGTACGTTGATAAAGGAAGCAAGAAACGATTACTACAAGAAGATGTTTGCAAAAGGAGAAGATTTTGTGGATTCAAAGGCACTATTTACGGATGATTGTGGAAATCCATTAAGAAGTGAAACATTGTCCAATGAATATAAAGGAAACAAAAGGTATCAATGAGAAAATGCCTTTAGAGTACAGGATTCTTATGTGGAAAATGATTAGAGAATCTACTCTGCTCTATTCATAGACGGATTGTCAAAGATTTGATATAATATTTTTATTAAGGTATATCAAAAAGATATTAATTAGCGGCTTATATCTTTTTGAATGATCTATAATCAACTACAATTTATTATATACCTACATATAGGCATAGTTGATAAAAATGTAACTATTTTTAGGCGTATTAAGAAAGGGGGTAACATGGAGTTCTATGAAAGATTAGAAAATACGCTTAAATCAAGAAATATAACAATATATAAAATGTGTAAAGATTTAAAAATAAGCACAAATACAATAGGAAATTATTAGATATAAATGAGTATGAGGAACAAGATGTAAAATCATTAGCTTCAAAAATTGGATAGAAAGGAATAGATAAATAATGGAAAGTACATATATATGGATAATTATAATTGTTATTGTAATTATAATTAATTCAATGATAAATAAAAAAATAACAGATAATAAAATAAATAAGAATAATAAAGATAATGTTAGGCTAAATGATTATCCATATAAATCTAAAATGCTATTAACAAAAACAGAATACAATTTCTATATGAAGTTAAAAATAAACTGTTTGAAGCAATTCAAATCAAACTATACAGAATAAATATAAATGATGATTATGAAAATAGAATAAAACAGATCTTTAATAATTTGACATAAACAAAGAAAAAGAGTAATATAATATTGTAAATAAAGGTGTTACCGATAGACGGTTTAGCCTTTGAGATAATTAGTTAAAATAACCGCTAAGTTTTCTCAGGACTGGGGCGGTTATTTTTTTGATTTATAAACAGAAATGCATATAGAAACTATTGCACAAATAACTAAAGTGTAGTT
>CAKRKK010000312.1 GCA_934358235.1 uncultured Lachnospira sp. | reverse complement strand
CTATAAAGCCTACCAGCTCATCCTTCTTAAACACACCTGTGTGTCTTGCCTTTTCCTTACCATCCTTGAAAAGTATAAGTGTTGGAGCTGCGCTAACCTCATATTTTTCTGCTGCATCTGCATCAAAGTTAGTATTCACCTTATAAACTGCCAATTTACCAGCTTTCTCATCCTCAACTGCTCCAATCACCGGTGCCAGACGTTTGCAAGGGACACAGCTATCCGAATAAAAGTCAACGAGTACTGGAAGCGGATTATTTAATACCTTTTCATCAAAATCCTGTAATTTAATTCTATCAGCCATATTAGTCCTCTACCTTCTTAACTAAAAGTGTGTATGTTTCATCCTCATTGTTAACCAGCTTAAGTATCTGGTGACCTTCCTCCTTTATGCTTCTTGGCACATTGGCTACTGGCTCACCATCATTCATCCGGATAGCAATAACCTCTCCGTCATCAAGCTCATCAAGTGCTACCTTAGCCTTAACAAATGTAAGTGGGCACACCTTATCAGTTATATCAACTGTATCATCAATCTTAATTCCTTCTATTTCCATAACCATTCTCCCTTCTAAGCCGAATTATATAGCTGCTTCATAAAGCACTTTTCTTTTAACTACATTCCTAGTATTTTTATATGTTTATAGATTCTATATTATCATATTGTTTTCTTAAATACAATCTCATTATTTAAATTTATCCAATAATTATTGTTTTTTTATTCATACCTTTAGCATCTGATTATATATAAAGTTATATATAAGGTCCATTTATTATATTTTATTATATTGCTGCTGCCTGCTGTACTACAACAAAGCAAACAGCAGCAAAGCATATATTTTATTACCTGCCCTCGTAAGCAGCTCTGATTTCTTTTCTGAATTCTTCCTCACCTAATCTTTGCAGAGTAAGTCTGAATCTTTCACCTGCATTTGCATGCTTTTCAAAAAAGCCTATCGCAGCATCTGTAACCCTGAAAAGTGTTTCTTCATCTGTAATAAGAGGAAGTAACTGCTCACCCTTGTATATATGATTACCAAAAAGTCCGCCAAAGGAAACAATAAATCCGCTTTTTCCATCCCATGCATCTGTTGGACAGGCCTTAACACAACGTCCACAGTTATTGCACTTAGTTCTGTCAATCGTAACTGTATTATTAGCACAGCTTATAGCACCTAAACGGCAGGCTTTCTCACATACACCACAGTTGATACATTTGTCTTCAACCCAGCTTACTTCCATACCGCCTTTTATACCAATATCATTCTCTTCAGCCTTAAGACAGTTATTCTGACAGCCTGTAACGCCAAACTTAAACTTGTGTGGAAGCTCTCTTCCAAAGTAATGTTCATCAAGCTTCTTAGCAATATCATAGGAATCTATACAGCCGCTTGGACATACTGCATTTCCCTGACAGGCTGTAACTGTTCTTACTCTTGGTCCACATACACCAGGCTTAACTCCACCCTCTGCAAGCTCTGTCCTTACTTCTTCGATATTCTCGAAATTAATGAACGGAATTTCAACACCCTGTCTTGATGTCATATGTACATAACCTTTACCATACTTATCTGCAACATCTGCAACAGCCCTTATATTCTCAGAGGTAAGATTACCACCTACCACCTGGATTCTAAGTGAAAAATACCCTTTCTGTTTCTGTCTCATAAATCCGCCCTTTTTAAGTGCTGAATAATCAATCTTAGCCATAATTTCCTCCATCTGCCTATTAATACTTGCTGTGACTATTAATAGCTTTTATAACAATTACCATAACTATCACAATAATTT
>CAKRKK010000311.1 GCA_934358235.1 uncultured Lachnospira sp. | reverse complement strand
CATTATGCATAACACCTCCGCATACGCTCACTCCTATGACAGAAAAATAATCTGTTTTTTTCATAATTATCATGACAAAAAGACTCAGTATTGCTCCTGAAATGCTGAATAAAAAACTGTTAATATTTCCAAAAAGAATTGCTGTAAGAATAATTCTTAACACATCAATTACAACAGCTTCCTTAACACCTATTACATATAGAATCGTAATAACAGCAATATTAGCAATTCCCAGCTTTATTCCAGGAACTGGTATTGGAATTGGTATTATACTTTCTATATAGCTAAATATCATTGCCAGTGCTGTAAAGACACCACACAGTACAATCTTATCCGTTGATATACCTCTGTTCATATATATCTCCATTTTTATCTTAATTCATTAATCTTTAACGCACTACCGAATCTATAGTATTCCCCCCCTGGGTACTTTTTATCTCAATAACAACTCTGTGTGGAAGACACACTATAGTTTCTCCGGTCCTGCTTATCTTACCTGTTTTTACACACAATTCATCAGGGCAGTCTGCCTCTGTCATACTTACTTTTCCAGCCTTTACTTCTATACGGTTCAAGCCTCCCTGATATCCAGCTACATCAATAGTTGTATCCTTATCAAGCTCAAGCTTATATAGCTCCTGTCCATCAACCTTAACAACAGCATATGTGCCTTCCTTTTTCACACCATAATTAATAATGAGTAATGCCATCATAGCCACAGCAAGCATAACCAGCACAAGAATAATATCTCTTTTTAATCTTATTTTATCATTCAATATTTATACTCCAACAATATTAATTTATCTATTTTTATTATATTTTCTTATTATATATTTTATTGTATTGATAATGATATTATATTTTCGACATTATCAGTAAAAGGAAACATATCAAACGGCTTACAGCTATTTATTCTATAGCCTGCTTTTAATAACAGCTCTATATCTCTTCTCTGAGTTTCCGGATTACAGGATATATATACAATTCTGCCCGGCTTTATCTTTATAAGTGTTTCAAGAAACTCCCTGCTGCTGCCACTTCTTGGAGGATCCATAATAACAACATCAGCCCTTCTGCCCTTGGCATATTCCACTAGGAATTCACCTGCATCAGCATTCACAAATCTGATATTTCTGATGTTATTCAGCTTCGCATTCTCCTGTGCATCACTCACAGCTTCTTCATTAAGCTCAACGCCTATTACCTGTCCTGCTTTTCCTGAGGCAGCTATTCCAATAGTTCCTATGCCACAATAAGCATCTATAACAGTATCCTTCTTTGTGATTTCTGCCATATTTATTGCTGCCTTATAAAGCTTTTCAGTCTGCTGATGATTTATCTGATAAAAAGAGGACGGACTTATCCTGAATCTATAACCACACAGTACATCCTCTATGTACCCCTTTCCCATAAGCACTATATTTCTTGAACCCAATACCATGCTCGTATTATATCCATTAATATTCTGAACTATCGTGCTAATTTCCGGATGCTTCTGCTTTATTGCTTTAAGAAAATGTGTCTTTGATGGAAAGGCTACTTCACTTGTAACAAGTACAAGCATAATTTCCTTCGTTGAAAAACCTTTTCTTAATAATATATGTCTGATAAAACCTGTTCCCTTATCTTCATTATATGGCTTATACTTAAATGACTTAAAAAGCTCTCTTAATGTAGCTATGATTCTGCTGCACTGATTATCCTCAAGCAGGCACTCTGATACAGGCACAATAACGTGACTGTTCTGTTCATAGGTTCCTGTTATTATATTTCCGTTCTTATCCTCTCCCACAACAG
>CAKRKK010000310.1 GCA_934358235.1 uncultured Lachnospira sp. | reverse complement strand
TTATTATAAAGAAAAGAATGGCTATGTGTATCCTCTTTCTATGACAGCAGCTTCTTTACAGAATGCATTAAAGCTGGAGCTTGAAAACAGAAAGGTGAGGGTTCATACTGATACAGCAGTTAAAAGTATAGTAAAGCTTAATAAGCCATCTTATAAAGGCTTTCACATAGAATGTGAGGGTATAGATTATATTGCTGATACTGTTATAATTGCAACAGGCTCGAAGGCTTCACCAAAGACTGGTTCGGATGGTTCAGGATATGAGCTGGCAAAACAGCTAGGTGTTAAGATTATAAAACCACTTCCTGCCCTGGTGCAGCTTATCGGTGAGGATAAGAATATATGCAGGATTGCAGCAGGTGTAAGAGGTTATGGAAGGATAGAGCTATATGTAGATGGCAAAAAGCTGTCAGAGGATATAGGAGAGATACAATATACAGATTATGGAATATCTGGTATACCGGTATTTCAGGTCAGCAGATATGCAGTCAGAGCTCTTGACCAGAAGAAAAATGTCCAGGCGTTTATAGATATGCTGCCAGATATAGGAAAAGAAGAGATTGACTACATAGTAACACAAAGAATTATTAATGAAGGTTTTAAGACAGTAGAACAGTTTTTTGAGGGAATGCTTAACAAAAAGCTTGTTGCCATGGTGTGCAGAAGATGCAATGTTGATGCAGGAGTTAAAACAGCCAGTCTTGATAGTAAAGAGCTTTCAGGGCTGTTGTGGAATATGAAGCATTTTAATATACATATAACTGGCAGTAAGGACTTTGAGAATGGCCAGATATGTCAGGGAGGTGTAGCCCTTAATGAGGTTTCATCAGATGATATGCAGTCCTTAAAGGTCGGGGGCCTGTTTTTTGCAGGAGAAATACTGGATGTAGATGGCAGATGCGGAGGCTACAATCTTCAATGGGCGTGGAGCTCAGGCTGGCTGGCAGCAGATGGCGTAAGAAGATATATAGAAAGGCAGATATAATTGAAAAAGAAAAATGTATTAAGAATAAATAATCTTAAATTAAAGCCGGGACATAGTGAAGAACAGCTTAAAGAAGCGGTGCAAAGGGCTTTAGGAATAAGAAAAGAATACACAATTGAATATGAGGTTGTAAAAAAGTCGATAGATGCAAGACATAAGCCGGATATTATATATGTTTATAGTGTTGATGTAACAAAAATAACAAAAAATGGTGCAGTCCAGGAGCTTGGCAGATATGCAAAAAAGAAAAATAACAATATTGTATACATGCAAAAAAATATATATGAGTTTCCAGTTAAAGCTGTCAGCTTAAGTAAGGATATTGCACAACAGAAGCGTCCTGTCATAATTGGCTTTGGACCTGCGGGAATGTTTGCAGCGTTAAAGCTTTCGGAGGCAGGCTTAAAGCCGGTAATCTATGAGCGCGGGGACAGCGTTGATATAAGACAGCAGAAGGTTACAGCGTTCTGGAGTGGTGAAGAGCTGGATGAAGAATCTAATGTACAGTTTGGCGAGGGCGGCGCAGGTACATTTTCAGATGGAAAGCTTAATACTGTTATTAAGGATCCTACAGGAAGGATAAGGAATGTCCTTGAAACCTTTGTTCGCTTCGGGGCAGCTTCAGATATACTAAGCTCCAATAAGCCTCATATAGGTACAGATGTACTGGCTGTTGTTGTTAAAAATATTAGAAAATATTGTGAATCGTTAGGGGCACAGATATATTTCCGGCACAGACTTGAAAATATAGATATAACAGAGGGAAGAGTCAGAAGCATAACTGTATATGATTCCATATCGGATAAATCAATAATCAGAGAATGCGAAAGCGTATGTCTTGCTATAGGACAT
>CAKRKK010000309.1 GCA_934358235.1 uncultured Lachnospira sp. | reverse complement strand
ACCCTGTCATTGCGCTCTGAGAAATCAAATTCCGGTTTCTTCCAATTTTGTTCTGCCCATGCAGTCATAATCTTATCGACACCACTTCCGGCACGCTCACCGACATTTACAAAACCAAACATTTTTAAGATATTCGGATTTCGTGGATCACTATTACCACCTGCATAAAATTCCTCTTTCGTCACCCTGATAGTACCGGGATTGGAAATACTAAGTTCCTTACCTTTTTTAACAACAAGGATTCCTCGTCTGCCATAATAATTTGCATGTGCCAGTGCATTCGCCAATGCTTCTTCCAATGCATCATGCACATCCACTCTATCTACACGATATCCATTTCGCCTATTTGCAAATGGAACTGCTACATCATCGTCCATTCTGGTACGCACCTTGCAGAAAAAGTCATATATATTACCGCTCCAATCACCTTCATTAGAATGTGTCCGGAATAACCAGCGCACTGCTTTATCATCGCATTCCTCACGATAATCCAGAAAATAATTTGGAAAAACCTCAGTAATGTGATAAGCCTCTCCAAAGAATAATAGACCTGCTATCGTTGGAGACAATGTACCATTCTTATTCTTTGCTGCTGCCCTTAATTTCATAAGAAACTCATCATTTTCAAGGGCATTCCACGGATGTCCACTGTGAAGCTGTTCAAAAATGATTCTATAACCTTTTATCGTATCCTGATTCATCACATCTAATCCGAACTCATCCAGCACTTCCACATCCCCAGATACATCTCTCTGATCTGCAAACATTGCACGGACTGCCTCTTCAGTGCAAAGAAAATCACCTTCATAATCTCTTTTATAAGTACCTTTCATCGGATCTGTCCCAATGTATACCGGCTTATCATGTCTGTCTGCCGCAGGAACATCAATTCTGAGTATTTTCTTTTCTCCGACAGCCACAGGTCTGACATGATGATTCAGTAAGATGTTCTTTGACACCTTATTTCTGTCATTCAATGTACTCCAGAAATCCTTCTGGTATTTAACAATCTGCTTATCTGTCAGTCCTTCAACAGTAAAAGAATCTCTGTGTTCCTTTATTCCAAGCAGAATCGTGCCACCATTGGTATTTGCAAAAGAAGAGTAAGTCTCCCATATGCTCTCAGGAAGTCCACCTGTTGCCAGCTTACATTCTCGCTCATGATCTTCATTAATATTTAATTCTTCTAGAATTTCTTTCTTCAATCGCCAAACCTCCTAACTATATTTTTATCAGTTCAATTTCTTTCAAAATTTCACTCTGCAACTCTTTATCATTAACAGTATTTCTATATGCCTTTTTATACCAATATTTACAGCTATTATTGTCTTCATCTTTATAGCTGCGAGCAATTGCAATATAAATTCTGCTTTCTATCCTACTATGAATTTTTAACCTATTCTTTTTAAATTTACTCTTATTATAGTTATTTATAACCGTTACTACTTCTTCTAAATCAAAACATCCTGTATTCATTCCATAACTATTGCCTATAATTGTTGCAATACAGCATTTATTTACTGTTTCAGAATGCTTATCTAATAATTTTTTTATTTTGTCCACAAAGTTATTGTCTAATCCGTGAACAATGTTTACATATATCCACGACAGAACATATGCTGTACATCGATCTGACTCCGTAATACTAAGAATATTGGTCATATAATTTTCAACAAGTTCATTTCAGGAACTTTATGCTCAGTTTCTACGCAATATAATAGTGTCTCTAGATTCCTATCTATATTTCTAAAATTAAAATCATTGCTTTTACCTAACCATAAATTAGGATGTAGCCTCTATTTTCTTTTTTCATAACCATAACCTCTCTAATTTTTATATGAAACAGCGCCTGCTTGTACAGGCAACAGGTTC
>CAKRKK010000308.1 GCA_934358235.1 uncultured Lachnospira sp. | reverse complement strand
CAGTAAGCCCAGCTGCTTACAGCTTTGTCATGTCGTCCGTGCTAATTATCCAATCCATTATTCCACTATCGCATTCGCAACCTGTGCAAACTGCTCCAGTGTAAGTGCCTCACCTCTTATAGTCAGAGGCAGTCCACATTTTTCAAGTGCCGCAGCAAGCTTTTCCTTGGAAACATTAACATCACCGCTGTTGCCAACACTGTTCATCATAGTTTTTCTACGCTGATTAAAGGATGCCCTTATTATTCTGAACATAAGATGTTCATCAACTACATCTACCGGTGGTTTCTCATATCTTTCAAGCTTGATCACCGCCGAATCCACATTTGGTCTTGGCATAAAACAGCTTGCCGGAACATTAAGCACGATTCTAGGTCTGGCATAGTACTGTACTGCCAGTGAAAGTGCACCATAATCCTTAGTTCCAGGACCTACCTGCATTCTGTCAGCCACTTCCTTCTGAACCATGATAGTTATACTGTCAAGAGGAACTCCACTCTCGAAAAGTCCCATAATAATAGGTGTCGTTATATAGTATGGAAGATTAGCAACCACCTTTATAGGCTTACCTCCATTCTTCTGCTCTGCAAGCTTTTTTATATCAAGCTTTAATATATCTTCGTTGATAACTGTCACGTTGTCATACCACGAAAGCGTATCTTCTGTAAGTATCGGTATAAGCTTCTTATCTATCTCAACAGCTACGACCTCTCTTGCATTCTCGCACAGAATCTGTGTCATAGTTCCGATTCCCGGTCCTACCTCAAGCACGAAATCATCCTCTGTAACGCCAGCCTCTCTTACTATTTTCTGAACAACATTCTCATCTATAAGAAAGTTCTGTCCGAATTTCTTCTGGAAATTAAAGCCATACCTGTTAAGGACAGCTATCGTATTAGTCGGATTTCCAAGATGCATGACGTTATCATAATTCTTATTATTCATATATATATTTATCTCCATTCCTGTATCACACATAACATAGACTGTTTATGTTTATTAACACAGCCTGCACTGTTTTATAACAAACCTTAACAACAAATATACATTTTCTGAATAAGTATGTCAATCAGATAACAAAATACTAAAATCACACGTAAATCACAGATACAGTCCATATACCCTGCATGCATTCTGATATGTCACCTCTGCTATCTGCTCCTTCGTAACACCCTTTATATCTGCAAGCTTCTCTATGACATACTGTATGTTACTACTGTCATTTCTTTTTCCTCTGTTAGGCACTGGTGCAAGATATGGACAGTCTGTTTCCAGCACTATCCTGTCAAGCGGTATAACCTCTGCCGCCTCCACCAGCTTTCTTGCATTCTTGAAAGTAAGCACTCCACCTATACCGAAGTAGAAGTTCATATCATAAAATGTCTTAACTGTTTCTTTAGAATATGAATAGCAGTGGATTATGCCTCCAACCTCACTGGCATGTCCGCTTTTTAATATATCTATGGTATCAGCACATGCATCTCTTGAATGGATAATAACCGGCTTGCTGACCTCTCTTGCCAGCTCTAACTGTCTTGCAAACCACTTTTTCTGAAGCTCTCTTCCCGGCTCATCATAATAATAATCAAGTCCAATTTCTCCAAGAGCAACAACCTTTTTATTATTAAGCGCTTCATTTCTTAACCAGTCTAAGAACTCCTGATTTTTATCAAGTCTCTCATAATCGTCCGGATGGATGCCTACCGCTGCATATATATGCTCATACTTACTGGCTAGCTCTACAGAAGCCCTGCACCCGTCCATACTTGCACCCACATTTACAATAGTTCCTATATTACCGGCTAACAGACCTGTTAATAATTCGTCCCTGTCCTTATCAAACGCTTCATCATCATAATGTGCATGTGTATCAAAT
>CAKRKK010000307.1 GCA_934358235.1 uncultured Lachnospira sp. | reverse complement strand
CTGACATATTGTGTTGTACTACCATAGTATGTACCTCCGTGTAAATATAATATTTTTTCTAGGGAATCCGTTCCCTTGGCTGCTTTATATATGCATTTACATTTTTCCGACATCTCACATATCATTTTTATTTTAAAATATTGTTTCTGATAATGTCGTCATATCTATACCGCATATATAAAGCCTATATAATAAGCAGAACTTCCATGCTAATTCTGCGTATTATCCTTATTTGCCATCTTGTCTTCTTTAATCAGACGGCGTATCTTGTTAAGTGTGTCTGGTGAAAGCTTGGATTCTGCATAATAAGGAGATATAAAACGCGAAGCTTCTTTGCCTTCCTTTTCCTTATTTCTTGCAAGGACCTTACTTCTGACTATGTTAAGTTCACGCGGTGCATCTATAAGAAGATGAATATTGCCTTCGGAGCCTCCCGAATAAACAACCCTTATATCTTCACCAATATTTATGAACTCACCTGGTTTAACCGTAAGCTTTAACATATAACCTCCTTGTTTTCTCAACAATTTATCTTAAAATGTTGCATCCTTTTGAATTAAATGGAGGATTATATATGGGAACAGCACAACCAATACGAAACGATAACGAATTAGAAGCTTTTAGAAAGTACTATCTGGAGCAAAAACCGAATTACCGCAACTATGCACTAATATGCTTAGGCGTTAACTCGGCACTTAGAATCAGTGATATACTCCGATTAAAGTGGAGTGATGTATACGATACTAAAAACAGGGGATTTAAGAAGCATTTAATTGTTATAGAAAGAAAGACGGGTAAGGAGAACAGAATTGCTATTAATACAAGCACTAAAAACGGATTACAAATGTATTTAAACAGCCTGTATCATTTTGATGAGAACGAATACATATTCATTGGCCGCAATCCACATACACATCTTTGCCGCTCGCAGGCATTCAGGATAATAAAGCAGGCCGCAGCCTCACTGAATATGGAAAATGGAATAAGCTGTCATTCCATGAGAAAAACCTTTGGCTACTATGCGTGGAAATATGGAACACCACCAGCAGTTCTGATGGATATATACAATCATTCATCATATGAGATAACTAAAAGATATTTGGGAATAAAACAGGATGATAAAGATTCGGTATTCTTAAACGTGAATTTATAATATCAACTTAATCGTATTAATTCATAGAAATAATTGATAGCAGTAATTAATAGCATTAATTGATAGTATTAATTGATAATGTTGATTTATAGTCTTGATTTATAACTTGTAAAAAGATTTATTTTAATATCGCATCTAATATCATTAGAGCTTATTCATAATTATTAACGCTTATTTTTAACAATGTTTGTTAAGAATGCTTATTAATGATATTTATATAATTTTATTAATATTTGCAGTTAAGTATTATTGTAAGATGACGATATAGAATATGTAATTGAGTAGAACAAATATTCAAAGGATGCAACATTTTAAGATAAATTGTTGCATCCTTTTTTTATTAATTATATGAATTGCTGGAGTCTATCTTCAATATACAGCATTAGCAGTATAATGCGTGGTACAGCTTCAGAATCTTCTCGTCGCGCTCTGCTATTATCTTAGCAGCCTTCCTCATTTCTGCACGCTTATTCTTCTGGATGTATTACATCAAGCATTTCAAATACAATACAATAAAATATATAAGCTTCTATTAAAACGTGCACAACAAGATGCATTACATGTCAAAAGCGGACCGACACCTTAGTATCGCTCCGCCTTTAACAGCATTTATATTATATGATACCAGGGTCAAAAGGTCTAAACCCACTTAAGCTTGCTCATAGGTGGGTGAAAGACCTTGGGACCCGCCCCGATATGAGCATAAAAGTGGGATGATAATCCCACGA
>CAKRKK010000306.1 GCA_934358235.1 uncultured Lachnospira sp. | reverse complement strand
AGGCTGCTGTTAGAAGTTTTTATGCCGTCTCCTTTTTTAGATATAGCAATGATTTCGCCAGATTCAATATCAACAGAATCATTTCCTTTTATGGCATTGTTGACAGCAGTAACCTTAAGTGTAACATTTTTAATAGAAAGGTCATCCTTTGTCTGGATTCCGTTATTATAGCCTCCGGTTACAGATAAAGCCCCTTTTCCAACAAGCTTAAGGTCGCACGTTGAATAGATGGCAGCATTACCATTTTCATCAGAGGATGAACTGTCAGTAACTTCCGTTCTGGCATCGGTAATACTGTTGTAGGTGTTCTCCTCAGCCTTAATCTTTACATTGCTGGCATTCTTAACGTATATAGGTGAACCATTAAGGCAGGTGATGGCTGTCTGGTTAAGGATAAGGGTTATCTCAGCATCATCGACTGCATCTATGATGAGCTGCCCGTCAGTTAACAGTCCTGAAACAGTATATTCACCAGCTTTGGTAATTGTATACACAGAACCAGACTGGGTTATAGCAGAAGTGTCATTAGTTGTAATCTGAAATTCTTCAGTTATGTCAGTTTTATAATCGTCGGCATTGTCTGCATGGGTTACATTGGCTGCCTGTGCTGTAATACTTGAGGTAACAGTTGTATTATTGGTATTTCCATTGTTATTGGCTGTGCCAGCCTGTGAACTACAGCCGGCGGTCATTAGACACATAGCCATAATCACAGCAGTTACACAGGATTTGTTTAATTTTTTAAAATTAATCATAGCAGATCATCCTTTCTTTTCTCTGTAGTTATATTGTATGCTATTAGTGTATTGGGGAATGGTGAAGAAAATATGATGATAATAAGAATATTTTGTGTCTTTGTAACAGAGAAGATAAAAGAAAAGATAAAAGAGAATATAAAAGAAAAGATAAAAGAAATATGAAAAAATATATGATAAAGAATATAAGAACGAGGGATGGTTTACAAGGATATAAGACAAGTAGTATACTGATTTCATATAAGTGCACGAAAGGAGCTGTGGGTACAGTTAAGAGAAGTCCCATATAGAAAATAGATGAATAAGCAGTTAGAAAGAGATTTAAAAGAAGTAATGGATATAATACCTGCAGACTGGAATATGCAGAATGATGCTGATGATGGGCGGACTAAATTCATATATAGAATGAAATCATTGTCAGAATGTCTTAAGCAGATAGAAATAACAGGTGTCAATAAAGAATATGCCCTGCATCGCTGGTATAATTATATGACCTCTATACAGTGCGAATATATTTTTTGTGAATATGGTGCAGTTCATGATAGTAATAGATATAGTCATGATGTAGATATATATATTAATAATGTTCCATTTGATGTAAAGCTAACTGTTTATCCTGCAAAGCTTTCGGCATCAAGACCATATGATCTGTCAACCAGAAAAGGAAAGGATGATATGATACGCTGGTATTACTTACATCAGTCACAGCAGAGCAGAAAACAGCTTCTTAACCGTTTGTATGTTGTGTGTGATGCAGGTCAGCCGTATGATAATCAGGTTATGAAGAGCAACTATGAGGTGATGCGTGCTAATATAGCAGAATATATGGCCGATGTTAAACAAAATGGAGTGAATGAGATAACAATTGTTGATGGTGGAAGGAATTATAAAGTTAAGAGCGATATAATTGTAATGAGATAACCGTTCAGAAAATTGGTTTAAATAATCTATCAAAATAACCTATCAAAATAACCGGTCAGAAATCATTAGTCGAAGATAATAATGCAAAGATAAGCGGTCTGATTCAATATTCAATATTTAATAAATAATTATGAGCCCTCCTTGCTGGAAAATATCCAATAAGGAGGGCTTAGTGTGAAAAATAAGATTTTTCACACGCAAGATTTGTGC
>CAKRKK010000305.1 GCA_934358235.1 uncultured Lachnospira sp. | reverse complement strand
GAGGCGATACTTAAGCTTGGCGATGAAGCAAAAGGAGCAGAGATTAAGGAGGATGCTGATTATGCAGCAGACTTCAGAAAAGTGTTCAGAGCATATTCTACGAATTCCGGTGGACAGGGAACAGCCGCTGGTAAAGATGTTGGTAGTCTTACATATAGTGATATGGTAGTATTCGCTAACTGGAGGAAGTCAGATGGCAATGCAGAATAATAGTACTCAGATTAGGAAAAGGTATAAGAATAAAGGTTTTACGCTGGTAGAACTGATAGTTGTCATAGCAGTTATGGCTGTTGTTATAGGTGGACTGATAGTTGGTATCGGCTCTATTAACAGGGCAGATGCACAGAAGGTAAGCAGATATCTTAATTCAGAGCTGGATTCACTAAGGACAAGTACATTATCGGTAAATGCAGACTGGAAATTAAAGATAACCACAGAAGATGGAAAAACCGTTATAAATACATATAAGAATAATGAATGTGTTGATACTTTCAGGTGTGGTTCACGCATAAGTCTTTCTTATAAGGATGAGGCAGAAGCAGTAGAGGAAAGTATAACTGCTAGTGGCGGAGAAGCTTTGGCTAGTGGCAGAACACTTTCAATAGCTTATAGAAAGGATAACGGAAGATTTAAAAGTATAAGCACATCTGATACTGATAAAAAGTCTTCTTCTGGTGATGAAACAGGTGGAAATGTTACTGAATATATAAAGTCATCCACAGCTACAGAGAAGAAAAGTACTTATGGAATAATATATGTAAAGGGCCGGAATAAGACATATGAAGTAAAGCTATGGTATGCAACAGGAAGGGTTACTGTCGAATAAGTGGTGTGAGGATAAGGATATGATAAGAGCTGTACATAAAAAGAATATACATAATAATAAGGGTATTTCTTTAGTGGAAATTCTCATAGCTTTAGCTATCGGCAGTATAGTGTTAACTGCATTGGGGCTGCTTGTGCAGCAATGTGTAAGGGGATATACCAGACAGACGATAAGTGCACAGTTGCAGAATGATGCCGATATTACATTAAACCAGCTTGAAGGTGATATCATGGAAAGCAATACACTTGTTATTGATAATACAGGAAGGTATCATTACTTATTTACGCATAAAAGTGTAAATGAATCACAAAATACCGTATATTATAGTGGATATATATATGATTCGGGTGATATATCATATGGCGGACATATTCTATATTATGCAGATAATATGGTGAAATCCCAGGCAGGTGTGGATGTTCTTCCAGCCGGGAGCAGCGTGGTGTGTGAGAATGTAAGTGACTTTGGTGTATATATTGCTGCCGAAACAGTAAGGTATAATGATGAACAGAGTAGCGCAGCTATTAATTATGTTAATCCTAACATCAGAATTACGCTTAATATTACGCTTGAAAAGAATATGTTTAATACTGATGCAAGAACAGTTACCAGGCAGGTGCTTGTAAGAAACCGTTTTGATGTTAAAGAGGATAATCCGGATAAATCAGATATATCAGTTGTTATAGAAAAGACAGAAAATGGTGCGGCTTCATTAATTCTAAAGTCATTATATGGCTTAAGCAGAACAGAGGCTGGAAGGTATGTAAGATAATATAATGGAGGGCGTTATGAGAAAGATTAAAGACAAGCTTAGCAGAAAACAATATATAAGCAATATGGTGTTAATCGCAGCCCTGATTATGCTTATTACTGCCGGTGGTATTATATATGCTGTTAATGCGTCAGCAGCTTCAAGAGTAGTTGTTGCTGATTCTGTGGATATAGGTGGCAAGATATATTCAAAGGATAATCCAATGGTTATAGTCGAGCTCGTACCAGATAAGAGCGTTGGTACCTGGGGGTATCTGTCAGGACTTAACAACGGAGCAGTAGCATGGGAGGATGTTGC
>CAKRKK010000304.1 GCA_934358235.1 uncultured Lachnospira sp. | reverse complement strand
GAAATGCAGATGAATATATAAGGGAGATGAGAGATAATGACAGACTTTAAAAGAGTATTTGTTGATACAGCACCTATCATATACTATCTTGAAAACAGTCCCTTATATTCAGAAATTATAAAGAGATTTTTTACAACCTGTATAGAGGAGAATATACAGGTTGTTACTTCTGCTATAACAGTAGAGGAGTATCTTGTATATCCGTATTCAAGTGGTCAAATGGATTTGGCAGATAATTTTAAACGGTTCTTAGATTATATGTATGTTGAAATCATAGATATAAATTCAGATATTGCAGAACAGGCATCCAAACTTAGAGGAAAATATAAGGGATTTAAAGCAATGGACGCATTGCAAATATCATCAGCAATTGCATCAGGGTGTGATATGTTTTTTACTAATGATAAGCAGCTAAGGCAGGAAAAAGAAATACCTTGCATGACGATGGAAGATTTATAATAATAAACAAAGCACTGCAAGTGTCATAATTTACCGCAAAATGATATAATTTGATATAAAAAGCGTGTAGTAGAGATTGTAAGTATATATCAGATATCAGATGTTTTGAATAAAAATCCATGTGTTTGTAATTAAGCAGATGCATGGATTTTTTATGTTTAAATTTGGAGAAAAAAAGAAAGGAACAGGTGATTATATGAATAAGAATCAGAATATACGCTTTAATATGGAAAAGGAATAAGATATTAAAGTTTGGAGAGTTTTCACAGCAATGAGGTAGGAGAAAAATTTAAGTCACAAAACCGGTACTTCGGGGATTTCGCAATTGCATTAAGCTAAACGCCGTAAACAGCGATGGGTTCGTAAACGGATGCCTATGCATCCACTCACATGAGGCATTTGAAGGGAGAAGATAAGAGTGACAAGAAATTCATTTATTCAAATGAGTAAGCTGACTAATGTGTCAGGAAGAATTACTTATATATCAAGTAAGGCAAAGCAGGAGAATTTGTATGTCACTTATGCTACGATTCCGGAGAAAAGTTTTTGGAGAGAGCTAGCAAAGTGCAATCAGGAAAGTTATCGTCAGAGTGGAACTGAAGGTAGATGTATTGAGACAAGGAAATTGATTATTGCTCTGTCGGAATCTTTTGTTCATTATGAACTGGAGTATCTACTGAAGCAGTTTATATACTGACTTTATTAATATCTTTGCCATAAATGAAGAGGATAAACTCCATGTGTTTGACAGGAACGGGATGTATCTTGCTACTAAGAAGATTGGAAAGAATAATCAAAAGGCGGCGGATATTGAAGTGATAATATTGAACGTGTCAGATGGAATCAGACAGTGGACAGAGCGGTGATTTCAGGTGTTGCCGAGGAGAATATCTTGGGTGTGAAGCATGAAAAGATATCGGAGAAGGTTAAGTGTTCTGTTGAATTATATGGGAATAATCCATCGATTTTAGCAGATATTATCAGATTTGCGATAAAGGCATTGGGATTGCTTATATCCAAGGTATTACTTGCAGCAAAGATGGCTGAAGGAATTGTGGATGCGGTTTATGAGAAGGCTGTGGAGAAAGAGGTTACGGTGTTGAAGGAGAGGCCGGAGCAGGCAGTTGGGGTAAAGTTACGATTTACAGTAAAGGAAGAGATAAAGCTTCTTAAGAAACCAGAGGAACTGTTATTACTGTGTATGTATCCGGTGATTATGGAACTGGATGCAGAATTGAAGCGTAGGAATAAGGAAATCTTTGTGGTTGGTGCTACTGCATAATTGGTTGACATCAACTTGGTTGTTGTTATATGTAATGGTACATTTTTTTGGTACATTTTTTGTAAAATAAGAATGAAAATTAGCGTGTTATATAGTATAATATATCTAAAGGATAATTTTTAGTTATCCGTCAGTTTTGAATTATCAATAGGAGAAACATAATATGAATGAAATTTTTTATCCAAAG
>CAKRKK010000303.1 GCA_934358235.1 uncultured Lachnospira sp. | reverse complement strand
GTGCTGCAGCTCATTTGTACCGCAGCCACACCTGTGATTCTACTCATCCTATTCCTCATTCCTGCGCACGTTTTTTGCGCATAACGAGTTTGTGCCGAGTGCGCGTAGGCACAAATCTCGCGTGTGAAAAATCAATTTTTCACACTATTCCTCATTCCTGCGCACGTTTTTTGCGCATTTATTCTGGTATCTGCTGTGTTATACAATGTATATTTCCGCCACCAGTTATTATATCTCTTGCATAAATTCCAATAACTTTTCTGCCATCAAAAAGCTTTGACAGCAGCTCTATTGCAGCCTTGTCATTTTTATCATTAAACTGCGGAACAAGCACAAGGTCATTCGCTATATAAAAGTTAACATAGCTTGCAGCAAGTCTTTCTCCAAGCTCTCTGTTATCCTCACCTTCTGCAAACACATAACCTTCAAGATCCTTCTTAGTTATACACACCTTTTCTTCTGGTATATACAGCTTATGCACCTTTATCTTTCTTCCCGCTGCATCTGTTTCACTCTCAAGCACCTTTAAATCTGCAAGTGACATCTCATACTGGGGGTCGCTCACATCATCTGTCCAGGCAAGAACAACATTGGCTGCTGATGTAAATGCACATACATTATCTACATGCTCATTAGTTTCATCATTATATATCCCATATGGAAGCCATATTATCTTCTTTGCTCCAAGATATGCTTTCAGGTATTCTTCTATCTGTGCCTTATTAAGCTTAGGATTTCTGCCCTTACTTAACAGGCACCGTTCTGTCACGATAACTGTACCTTCACCATCGCTATGCACAGAACCTCCCTCAAGCACAAAGGGAGCAGCATCGTAATAATCAATGCCTGTCTTATCGCAAAAGCTTCCTGCTGCCTCATCATCCTTTTTCCAGTCCTGATATAAGCCGTCATATTCTCCGCCCCATGCATTAAATGACCAGCTTATGCCACGCACATCTCCTGATGAATTCCTTACAAATGTAGGACACATATCTCTTGCCCACGCATCATCTGTATCAATATTAACAAGCTTAACTCTTTTATCAAGCAGTTCTTCTGCCTCACTTATATGTCTGGCATCAACAAGCATATATACCTTCTCTGACTGGACAATATATCCTGCTATTTCACTAAACACCTTCTTTGCTGCCCTTCCGTCCCCAGGCCATGAGCCCGGTCTTACAGGCCATATCATAATTGTTCCGGCATGCTTTTCATACTCTGCCGGCATATAATATCCATCCTTTAATGGTGTTGAATTAATAATTCCCATTTATCACTTATTCCTATCTTAGTTTCTTATCAGCTCTGCAGCCACCAGACTTATATATACCTGTACGCCAGATATTATACTTATACTATGACAATCTGGACTTAAAATCTTCATAGCCGAAGCTTTTGATTATTCTTATATTATCATCCTTTAATACAGCTATAGCTGGAAGCGGCATTCCATTAAATGTATTATTCTTTACCATTGAATATATTGCCATATCCATAAACACAAGCTTATCACCTGTATTGACCTCGTGACTGAATTCATAATCTCCTATTACATCACCCGCAAGGCACGTATAAGAGGATAATCTGTATGTATATTTCCCAATTTCTTTTTTATTGCCATTTTCTTTATTTCCATATAAATCAGGTATTTTTCTATCTTTAACGATAGCTGCACCATATAATGGCGGAGTATATGGCATTTCCAATACATCTGGCATATGACAGGCTGCAGAAGCATCAAGTATGAGTGTTTCTATACCGTTATCCACCTTGTCAAGAACCTCTGTGACAAGATAGCCTGCATTAAGGGCAACTGCCTCACCAGGCTCTAAGTATACCTCAACGTCATATGTATTCTTAACATGCCTTATACACTCTATAAGCTGTTCTATATCATAATCTTCTCTTGTGATATGATGTCCGCCACCCATATTGATCCA
>CAKRKK010000302.1 GCA_934358235.1 uncultured Lachnospira sp. | reverse complement strand
TTTGTCAGCCATATTCTCTGCCATCCTTGTATATGCGGTCTCAAACAGCTCATATCCCTTCTCATCCGCTGTAACACTTACTATCACATTATTTCTGTTAAATATAAGCTCAACAAGCTCTGACAATTTCGCTGCTATATCTTCCTTACTATCCTCAAAGGTTTCATCAAGCCTTCTTATGAAAAGATATGCCTTATAGCCCTTTAAAATATCTGTGTAATACGCCGAAGCAGAAAACTGTGCACAGCCCTCTAACATAGCTATTGAATGTCCGGAACCTGCCATTGTAGCCTCATATCTTGAGCGTATTCTTGCTATAATTTCCTTAAGTCTCTTATAATCATCGAACTTAGTGTTGTACATTATTTCGTTCATCATATCAAGAACAAATGGAAGCTTTTCATATAAGGCTTTTCCCTTAACCTCATATCTTATGCTCTGTTTATCAAAATCCACCTTATCATTGTAAACAGACACTCCTGATGATATACCACCACAATTTATATTAATCTCATTCATAAGCTCCGGATACGTGAAGTTCTTTGTATCCATAAGTCCTAATACACTGCTAAGAAGTCCAAGATAAGGTATATAAACATCGCTTACTCCCTGTGTATTAAACGACAGCATAATATATGCAATTCTGTTGGTAAATATATTATGATGAATAACCTTCATGCCGGCAACCTTCTTTTCATCTATATAAAGCTTAGCCGGTTCTCTTGATATATCTGATAACTCAAGCATAGGAATCTTTTCAAGCTCCTCCTGTCCTGATGGAGTATCCTGATATTCCTTAAGTGCCTTAGTGTCTGCAACAAGTTCTTCAAGCTGTTCTTTTGATAATGTCTTTTTATACTCAGCTAACTTCGCTGCTTCCTTTTCCTCCTGTTTCTTATCTAACCCATATTCAGGTACAAGACATATAACTGACTTATGATTATTTGCAAGTATATACTCTTCTATAAGCTTCTCAAAGTAACCATTCCTTGCATCCTTCTTTAGCTCTTCAAAGGTATCTCCCGCTTCTATATGGATAAAAGGCTTTGATTCATCATATAACCAGCTATCCATCATAGTAAGATAATACATAAGTCCCTTAGGATATGGTCCGAAATCTGCCTCTCTGTATTTAAACTCGTAATAATTAATTCCCGCTGCCAGAGTTCTTTCGTTAATTCCATTCTTTACCAGCTCACTAAGCTTGTTCTCTATAATCCTGACAAAATCATCTCTATCCTTTTCATTTGCATTCTTTGCAATGATAGAATAAACAGGCTGATAAAGTGACGTTTCAAGACTTGAATATACATCTGTGCTTATGCCTGCATCTATAAGTGCCTGCTTAAGTGGTGCACCCGG
Source organism: uncultured Lachnospira sp. (assembly GCA_934358235.1). Taxonomy (GTDB): domain Bacteria; phylum Bacillota; class Clostridia; order Lachnospirales; family Lachnospiraceae; genus Lachnospira. The sequence goes on along the minus strand of CAKRKK010000302.1, from coordinate 596 downwards.
TGTCATAACAAGTGCATAATCAAGTATCTGTAACGCAAGATACAGCTTGGCATCTACCGATGTTCCTGTCACAACATTATAAGAAAGATATGTGTTATCAGCTAAGGATTCATCCTCAGTTATAGCATATGGCTTAGTTTCATATAATGGCTTGTCAAAGGCCTTCTGAAGCGGAATATCCGCCTTGATATCAACGTCCTCTGCCAAGAAGTCTGACAGATATTCTTCATCAAGATACTTAAGTCTTTCGCAGGTATCCATATCACCATACATATATATATAACTATTGGATGGGTGATAATATTCCCTGTGATACTTTAAGAAATCCTCATACTTAAGATCTGGAATAGCCTCTGGAGCACCACCTGATTCGTGACAATATACAGTATCTGGAAATAATGAGTTAAATGTGTATCTTGAAAGCACATCATCCGCTGATGAGAAAGCACCCTTCATCTCATTGAACACCACACCATTATACTTTATATCATCATCTATATTTTCCAGCTCATAATGCCAGCCCTCCTGCTTGAATATTTCTTCTTTATTATACATATTAGGATAAAATACTGCATCCATGTATACATCCATAATAT
>CAKRKK010000301.1 GCA_934358235.1 uncultured Lachnospira sp. | reverse complement strand
TCAGCAGCCTTAGCCGTTACATATCCCTTAACTGAATCTGTACCCTGAATAACTTTAGCTGAACCATCCGAATAATTGGCTGTTATTGTAAGACCTTCTACATAAGCATCTTTATCATATTCTGTATCTGTATAAAATCTTGTTGTGTTAGGTGCTGTTATTGTAATATTCTTAACTGTTGCATCTGAAACGCTTATAGGAATAATAACATCCTTTGTAACATCACCATATGTATGGCTTACTTTTACTTCCTTATTACCAGCAGTTGTGAAATCAACACCACTTACTTTTGTATTAGTATCATTACTATCAATAAGTGTCTTTAAATCGAAGGTTCTACCACTATTATATACAACCTTACCTACTAAGCCTGTAAAATCAAGAGCTTTATCAGTTACCATATAATCTGTCTTAACTGGCATATATTCAATAGTTACTTCTGATACTACTTCCTTAACAACTGTTATAGGAACCTCAATTTCCCGTCCTAAATATAAAAGAGTAAGCTTTCCAGCTTCTGTAACCTCTGAAAATGGTTTCTTACTCATATCAACAACACAATCTGCTGCTGTGATTGTCTTTGTCTCGCCATTAACTGTTGCAACAGCCTTAAAGCCTGTCAAATCAACATCTTCATATGTATTACCCGCACAATATGTTGTCTTCTTAGGTGCTGTAATATCTGTTATTGCAACTGATGTGCTGTCTGATGTATATGATAACTTAACATTGTTGAATGTTACATTAGCATTTCTTGCTGCGAATAATCCAACATACATTGTATTATCTGTAATTAAATCTGCTGCTGAACACTCTGCAGCGACTTCGCCATCAAAGTAAAGCTTAACGTTGTCACCAACCTTCTGAATAGCGAGGTCATATGTTCCACCTACTGCTGGTGATTCACCTAATCTTTTATGTTTTACCTTTGTTGTCTTATATCCAGCATATCCCTCGGCTTTTTTCTTGCCATAGCCACCAACAAATGCAAAATTGTTCTTTGTTGTATCTAAATCACCGCTACCATGCTCGCCAATCTCATCTCTTACCATTAAACCGAAAGCTGCCTGCTCATTTGCCTCTATCGAATTAAGCGTTGCCTGTGTTGTAATAGTAAAATCTACAGGACTATTTAATTTATACATAAATGTATTAAGTCCTTGATTTTTTGCATCGCCAGTTATCTTACCACCAGTGGCTTCTATACTTATTCCACCTTTTCCTGTATCGCTTGCAGAACCTTTGGCACTATTACCAAATGCACTATATGTCCATCCTTTCCAAGTTCCGTCTTCGACTGTCTTTCCACCTTCAAAAGTAGTTTTTGAAGCTGCGTTAGCTTTTGTCATAAGACCATTAACTGGAATAAGGCTTACGACCATTAAGAAAGCTAATACAGAAGCGACAATCTTCCTAACTTCTTTTTTAATCCTCATAACTAGGATTCCTCCTTCTTCATATATTACGCACTTTTAATCAGATACGAAAAAGGTTTGCACATAGTTGCTTTACATCAATCAAATTCATTGAATTAGTAACCATGCACCAAACCTTTATCCAATATCTCAAAAGTTAAGTTAATATTATCATATTAAACAAATGCGGTCAAGCTATCTATTGGATATTTTTCACATTTTCAGCGGTATATACAGTTTTATTTTAGATAATTTGTACAAATTTAATGAAAATTATATAAAAAGTAGCTAAATTTTTTGTTGTATACCGGTACACCTTGATTTTTGCTATCAGCAATTTAAATTTTTTAATAACATTCTACATTTTTCTCTCAGGCAATTAAGTGAATTTTATATTTAATGTATTTACTATTTATATGTTGTGTATACAATATATTTATGTATAAAATAAAGCGTATGTAAATGCTATACACACGCCTCATAAATATTATATTCAATTATCACCTTATAACCTTATATTATTATATTTTTTCATACAGTTTTGTATATTTTTTCACTAGTGAACAA
>CAKRKK010000300.1 GCA_934358235.1 uncultured Lachnospira sp. | reverse complement strand
GGTATATATAGGAAATGAAACACCGGTCGAGTCTATGAAGGATTGCAGTGTTGTTACAGCAACATATGAATTGCAGGATGGAATGAAGGGAACGATCGGAATCATCGGACCTAAGCGTATGGATTATGAAAAGGTTGTTGAAACCTTGAAGAATATGAGGACGCAGTTAGATGATGTGTTCAAGAAATCATAGAAAGGTGAGAAGTTAAGTGTCTAAGAAGGAAAGTAACATGAATAATGTTGATGAAAAAGATATGAAGAATGCAGATATTTCTGCTAATACAGATGTTGATGCAGATTCTGCTGATACAGATAATAAAGACGCTGATACTGTAGAAGCTCAGGGCTCATCCGACGCAGATGTGAAGGAAGATGCACAGTCTTTTGACGCAAGTGATGCGAAGGGAGCGGAGGAAACAGTTGAGATAAATAATAATAAAAAGGACCAGAAGGACGCTGTTATAGAGGATCTGAATGACAGATTAAAGCGTCAGATGGCTGAGTTTGACAACTACAGAAAGCGTACTGACAAAGAAAAGTCGGCTATGTTTGAGATGGGAGCATCAGATGTAATAAAGAAGCTGCTTCCAATAGTAGATAATTTCGAACGTGGCTTTAAGTCAGTTACAGAGGAAGAGTTACAGACACCATTTGCCAAGGGTATGGATATGGTATACAAGCAGACCATGAAGATGCTTGAGGATTTACAGGTAAAGCCAATCGAGGCACTTGGTGCTGAGTTTAATCCTGATTTTCATAATGCAGTAATGCATGTGGAGGATGATTCACAGGGTGAGAATATCATCGTTGAAGAATTCGAAAAGGGTTATATGTATAGAGATGTGGTTATACGCCACAGCATGGTAAAGGTTGCTAACTAACACATCAGAATATGTAGTTGATGTATATATGGTATGAGCTTTTACCATATGGCATGTGATTTAGCTATGGCAGTAAACAGCCAGATAGTTTAACACACGCCAGAAACAATATAAACAATATGAATAGATATTATTAAATGGTGTGTCATATATAGGACACAGAAAGGAAGATAATTATGGGAAAGATAATTGGTATAGATTTAGGTACAACAAATTCATGCGTAGCTGTTATGGAAGGTGGTAAGCCAGTTGTTATTACTAATACAGAGGGTATCAGAACAACTCCATCAGTAGTTGCATTTACAAAGAATGGTGAAAGATTAGTAGGTGATCCTGCTAAGCGTCAGGCAGTTACTAATGCTGATAAGACAATTTCTTCAATAAAGAGACATATGGGTACAGATTATAAGGTTGAGATTGATGGTAAGAAGTATACTCCACAGGAAATCTCAGCTATGATTCTTCAGAAGTTAAAGGCTGATGCTGAGAGCTACCTTGGTGAGACAGTTTCAGAAGCTGTTATTACAGTTCCTGCTTACTTCAATGATGCACAGAGACAGGCAACTAAGGATGCTGGTAAAATCGCAGGACTTGATGTTAAGAGAATTATCAATGAGCCTACAGCAGCAGCACTTGCTTATGGTCTTGATAATGAGCATGAACAAAAGATTATGGTATATGACCTTGGTGGTGGTACATTCGATGTATCTATCATTGAAATTGGTGATGGCGTAATTGAGGTTCTTGCTACTGCTGGTAACAACAAGCTTGGTGGTGATGACTTTGATAATGCTATAACACAGTATATGTTAGATGATTTCAAGGCTAAGGAAGGTGTTGATCTTTCTAACGATACTATGGCACTTCAGAGATTAAAAGTTGCTGCTGAACAGGCTAAGAAGGAGTTATCAAGCGCTATGCAGACTAACATTAACCTTCCATATATTACAGCAACAGCAGAAGGTCCTAAGCATTTTGATATGAACCTTACAAGAGCTAAGTTTGATGAACTTACTCATGATTTAGTAGAAAAGACAGCAGAGCCAGTTAAGAATGCACTTTCAGATGCAGGTCTTACAGCTTCAGAGCTTTCAAAGGTATTATTAGTTGGTGG
>CAKRKK010000299.1 GCA_934358235.1 uncultured Lachnospira sp. | reverse complement strand
CCTTCCTTCTGTGCCTGTTTAACCTTTGAATTCATAAATACAGTACATCGTGTACCAAGGTCAATAGGATGAGCAGCAAAAAGAGCAGCCTTTGCAAAGTCCTGTACAGAGTAGTTAAGTGATTTAGCAAAGGTTTCTATGAATGAACCACAGCCAGATGAACAGGCTTCGTTAAGCTGTACAGAATCAACTGTCTGATTCTTTATCTTGATGCATTTCATATCCTGTCCACCAATATCAATAATACAGTCAACGTCTGGATCAAAGAAAGCAGCAGCGTAGAAGTGGGATACTGTTTCAACCTCACCTTCATCAAGCATAAGGGCTGACTTAATAAGAGCTTCACCATAGCCTGTTGAACATGCATGTACGATGTTTGCCTTAGGTGGAAGCTTTGAATATATTTCTTTAATAGCTTTTATTGTTGTAGCAAGTGGTGAACCATTGTTGCTTGAATAAAAGGAATAAAGAAGATTACCTGCTTCATCCACAAGTGCAACCTTGGTTGTTGTAGAACCGGCATCAATACCGAGATAGCAGTTGCCCTCATATGTGGAAATATCAGCAGTTTTTACATGGTGTGCATTGTGTCTGTTGATGAAATCATTGTATGCGAGCTGGTCACTAAAAAGTGGCTCCATACGCTCAACTTCGAATTCAAGCTTTATTTTGCCCTGAAGACGTTTAATAATATCTGATACATTCATACATATATCCTGGTTGTAGTTCATAGCTGAACCAACAGCAGCAAATAGATGGGAATGGTCAGGTGCAATAGTCTGTTCGGGTGTAAGACTTAAGGTACGGATAAATGCCTGCTTTAATTCTGAAAGGAAGTGAAGAGGACCACCTAAGAAAGCAACATTGCCGCGGATAGGCTTACCACAGGCAAGACCAGATATAGTCTGGTTAACCACAGCCTGGAATATAGATGCAGATAAATCTTCTTTAGTTGCACCTTCATTTATTAAAGGCTGTATATCAGACTTGGCAAATACACCGCATCTGGCAGCAATAGGATATATAGACTTGTAATTCTTAGCATATTCGTTAAGACCTGCTGCATCTGTCTGTAGAAGTGTTGCCATCTGGTCTATGAAAGAACCTGTACCTCCGGCACAGATACCATTCATACGCTGGTCGATGCCATTAGAGAAATATATAATCTTGGCATCTTCACCACCAAGTTCAATGGCAACATCACATTGTGGTGCATAGTCCTGAAGTGCTGTTGAAACAGCAACAACCTCCTGCGTAAAAGGAACCTCCAGATGCTTTGCTAATGTGAGTCCACCAGAGCCGGTTATGACAGGATATACTTCAAATCCGCCTAACTGTGTTACAGCTTTTTCAAGCAGTCCCTGTAATGTTTCCTGGATATTGGCAAAATGTCTCTCATAATCTGAAAATAAAATATTATTATTATCATCAAGAATTGCGATCTTTACTGTTGTTGAACCAATATCAATACCTAATCTGTATTTATTCATATTCATCACGGCAGAGCCGTCCTCCTTGTTATATGTAATATATAGTGATTAAATGCTATTATGTCGAAATAAGAAGAATAACTTCGAATAATTACAACTGACATATTATATAAGAAATGACAGAATAATTCAACACTCTTAACAGTACTGTTTATATAAAATTAATAATACTAAAATAAGAACTTAATTGACAAAGGCGATTATAGTTTTTATACTTTTATCATAATGTTTATAAGTATTGAATAATAAGTGGATAATGAGCTGTATATTACTGATAATTTATATGGCTGTAATATTATTACACGGAAATGAGGAGTTTAATGAATTGGTTTTCTAAGTTGGAAAGAAAGTATTCAAAATATGCCATACAGAATCTTATGGTATATATAATAATACTTTATGCGGTAGGTTTTGTATTTGAGGTTTTTGCACCAGGTGTATATAGTGCGTACCTGTCTTTAGATTTTTCTAAAATATTTGCAGGACAGGTGTGGAGACTGGTTACCTTTATA
>CAKRKK010000298.1 GCA_934358235.1 uncultured Lachnospira sp. | reverse complement strand
ATATGTTGTTGAAGAAATCCCATATCATATTACCTATGTATCCTGCGCCATCCTCTCTCCATGCTGTCTGCACATGTCTGAATGCCCATGCATCACCACATACCCAGTAAAGATGCAGCATATTCACGAATATTCCCGCAGGACATATAAATATCTGGAGCATTCTTGCAGGTGTGCATAAGGTATCCTTTATAAAGCTGCCAGCCTTTTTAAGGCTTATTTTTCCACTATATGAATCACGATACATTCCAAGCACAAGCGGAAACACTAATATAACGCCGACTATCCTTGTACAGCTTGCAAGCATTGCCGCAAATGCTGGTATCCAGTAGTTTCTTTTACCATCCGCATCCTTTTTCAGATAATAAAAGAATATTGAAAGAAGCATCATAAACAAGGTTTCAGAATAAACACAATGAAGATAAAAGGTGTATGGTCCCATGTATAAAAGCACCACTGCTATATATCCTAATCTTCCAGGTTTATATAGTCTTACTGTCTTTACAAGATAAAGTCCTGTTATATAAGTAAATATAGAACTAAGTATTATACCTGCCTGTTTATAGTCAAGGAAAAAGAATATATATTTAAACCATCTTATAAGCACTGGAAACAAAGGGAAAAATGCCCAGTTTGCCTGTCCATCCCCTGTTTTTATACTGCCGGCAAGGCTATAACCCTTCTCAGCTATTTTTATATACCAGTCTGCATCTCCCCCAAGAAACATCTTGGCAAAGGTTACATTATTACCAAATGCAGAGTTAGTAACACATCCTATAAATATATAGAATAATTTTGAAATAAACAAAATTATAAATACATCCCATGCAAGTTTACGGTTTTCTTTAGTAGTTAATCTGTTCCATACTCCAGACATTTTTTCTTTCATACATTCTCCATTCTACTAATTACTGTTCTTCCTTCATAAGCAATGCAACATATCTTTTTGTTGCATCCTGCCATGTAGGAAGTGGGGTAAAGCCATTTGCTGCAAGCTTGCTCTTATCAAGTCTTGAATTAAAAGGTCTTGCTGCTTTAGATAACCCATACTCTTTTGTCGTTACAGGAACAACCTTTGTATTAAGTCCTGCCTGCTTATATATTTCAAGGGTAAAATCATACCATGATATATATCCACCCTCATTAGTAGCATGATAATATCCATACTTATCTGTTTCTATCATATCCACTAAAAGAACTGATAAGTCAAGGGTATATGTAGGCGTTCCTATCTGGTCACATACAACTCTTACTGTATCATGTGTCTTTCCTACGTTAATCATTGTCTTTATGAAGTTCTTTCCATTAACACCAAACACCCATGCTATTCTTACTATAAAGTACTTATCTAAAAGCGCAGAAACCGCAAGTTCTCCCTCAAGCTTAGTCTGTCCATACACATTAAGCGGCTTATAATCCTTGCAATCAGGCTCCCATGGCTTATCACCCTGGCCATCAAACACATAATCTGTACTTATATATACCATCTTGCAGTCAAGCTTCTTAGCTACCCTTGCTATATTTCTTGTTCCACCTGCATTAACTGCACGCACCTTTTCTACCTTATCATCATCTTCTGCCATATCAACAGCTGTCCATGCAGCGCAATGTACTATAACATCCGGATTAACTTCTGTGATAATATCTTCTACTGCCTTTTCATCAGTAATATCCATCTGGACATATTCCATGTTAACAACAGCAGTCCCATCATCAGCTCCACTGTACTTTTCTGCTATATCACTTCCTACCCCTGTATATCCTCTCTTTGCTAATTCATTCATTACATCATGTCCGAGCTGCCCTGATACTCCGGTAACTAATACTTTCATGCTTATCCTCCACGTCTTAGTTATTATTTCTATATCTATTTACAAAATCATACACTATTTTACCAAGTCTTTCAGGTAAATATCTGTTTACTACTGCTTCATAAGCTGATTCATCCACATTTGCATTATAATTGAGCATAATCTGTGCAAGATTCTTTATCTGTTCATCAGCACTGCAATATAA
>CAKRKK010000297.1 GCA_934358235.1 uncultured Lachnospira sp. | reverse complement strand
GTATTATATCTAATAATAAAGAATACCGGGTTAAGCCGCTGGCAGATGAGGTGGCTTCAAAGTATGTAAGCAAGGCAGATAAGCCTTCTCCAAAGAATTATATAAAGGCGATGGAATATATGAATACGGACAGGAATAACACTTACTTTGTTGGTGACCAGTTATTTACAGACGTATGGGGAGCAAACAGGGCAGGAATAATGTCGATACTTGTTAAGCCAATAGACAGACATGAGGAAATACAGATTATATTAAAGCGCAGACTGGAAAAAATAGTACTGTTTTTTTATAAGAGAAAGCAGCATAAATATATAAAGGTTAATAGATAAAAAAGAATGAAAGAGGAAACTGCATAATGAATATAAAAGGAACAACAAGGGTATGTGGTCTTATAGGCAATCCGGTAGGACATTCAATATCACCGGTTATTCATAATACACTTGCTGATATTACACATACAGATATGGTGTATACAACATTTAAGGTTGAAGGCGATGATGTGCTTAAGGCCGTAGAGGGTGCATATGCACTAAATATTCTGGGTCTGAACGTAACTGTGCCACATAAACAGAGTGTTATGGAGGCACTTGTGGATATAGATTCATTAGCTGAGGCTATCGGAGCAGTTAATACACTTGTTAGAACAAAGAAGGGTTACAAGGGTTATAATACTGATATACTTGGGCTTAAAAGAGAGCTAGAGGATGAGAAGATAGAGCTTAAGGATAGCAGATGTATTATTCTTGGAGCAGGCGGCGCAGCAAGGGCAATAGCATTTTTATGTGCTGAGAGTGGTGCTAAGGAGGTATATGTTTTAAACAGAACGATTGAAAAGGCAGAAAGCATAGCAGCGGCTGTTAATAGTTATTTTGGCAGAAAGTGTGTTATTCCAATGCAGATAAATGACTATGGTTCACTTATGGAAAAGGATTATATAGTCATACAGACTACAAGCGTTGGACTATATCCGGATGTAGATAAGGCAGTAATTACAGATGCTGAATTCTATAAAAAGGTTAAGGCTGGTGTTGATATTATATATAATCCAGCGGTAACCAGATTTATGAAGCTGTGTAAAGAGGCAGGTAAACCAGCGTATAATGGACTTAAGATGCTTCTGTATCAGGGAGTCGCAGCATATGAGCTGTGGAATGACACACATATATCCAGGGAAGAGGCAGAGGCTGTTTATAACAGAATGAAAGAGGAGCTGGGAATTGAAGGATAATATTGTACTTATAGGTTTTATGGGAAGTGGAAAAACAACCTTTGGCAAGTGGATTGCCAGAAAAAAAGGATATGAGTTCTATGATACAGATGAATATATAGAAAAGAAAGAAAAAACTACAATTAATGAGATATTTGCAGCCAAAGGTGAAGAAGCCTTCAGGGATATGGAAACACAGGTGGTAAAGGAATTCGCTAACGGACTTACGGGCTGTGTAATATCAGTAGGAGGTGGATTACCTGTAAGGTCTGTTAACAGAGAGCTTCTTAAAAAGGCAGGGACAGTTGTGTATCTTAAGGCATCAGAGGAGGAGCTTTGTAAAAGGCTAAGAAAAGATACAACAAGACCACTTCTTAAGGGTGGAAATCTGCAGGAGAGAATACATGCACTTATGGAACAGAGAGAGGATATATATAAGTCTGCGGCAGATGTTGTGATTAATACAGAAAATGAATCATTTGAACATATGTATGAGGAAATCAGAAAAATAATAAGATTAAAGCAGGGAGAATAAAAGTTATGAAGCTATTAGTAATGAATGGACCAAATATTAATTTTCTTGGAATCAGGGAAAAAGGCATATATGGTACTGAGGATTATGAGGCACTTGTCAGAATGATAGAGGATAAGGCAAGAAAGCTTGATGTTGAGGTTGAAGTGTTCCAGAGTAATCATGAGGGGGCAATTATAGATAAGCTGCAGGAAGCATACTATAAGAAAGTGGATGGAATAATTATTAATCCGGGAGCATTCACACATTACAGCTATGCAGTAAGGGATGCCTTAGCGTCAGTAGCAGATATTCCT
>CAKRKK010000296.1 GCA_934358235.1 uncultured Lachnospira sp. | reverse complement strand
CATTTTATGCATCTGTTGAATGCGTAACAAGAAAGCTTGATCCGCTGGATACGAACCTTGTTGTAGCAGATGCTTCCCGAACAGAAAAAACAATATGTCTTGCTGTTTCTCCAGCACTGAAGCAATACGGTATTTCAGGAAGGGCAAGATTATTCGAGGTTGTATCAAAGGTACGGCAGATAAATGCACAAAGGCGTTCACAGCTATATAACCACAGGCTTGAAGGTAGCTCTGTCAGTGCTTCACAACTTGCAGCCAATCCGCAGTTGGAATTATCCTATATAGTTGCAACTCCGCAGATGGCATTGTATATGGATTATTCTACCAGAATATATAATATATATCTTAAGTATGTTGCACCAGAAGATATTCATGTCTATTCCATAGATGAAGTGTTTATAGATGTCGGAGCATATCTTAAAACCTACAATATGACAGCACACGAGCTTGCTATAAAGATGATAAAGGATGTACTTGATACAACTGGAATAACGGCAACTGCGGGTATAGGAACTAATCTCTATCTTTGTAAGATCGCAATGGATATAGTAGCAAAGCATATGCCGGCAGATAAAGATGGTGTAAGAATTGCAGAATTAAACGAAAGAAGCTATCGGGAATTATTATGGAATCATAAACCTATAACTGATTTCTGGAGAGTCGGACCTGGGTATGCAAAGAAGCTGTATGAATATGGACTTTATACAATGGGTGATATAGCCAGATGTTCCTTAGGTACAGATGATACCTTTTATAATCAGGAGCTTTTATATAAGCTGTTTGGTGTTAATGCAGAGCTGCTTATTGATCACGCCTGGGGATATGAGCCGTGTACAATTGCTGATATAAAGGCTTACAGGCCAGAAAAGAATAGTTGCGGTTTGGGGCAGGTGCTTCATTGTGCATATGACTTCGAAAAGACGAGAATTGTAGTTAGTGAAATGGTTGATCTTCTTATGCTTGATTTAATAGATAAAGGCCTTGTTACAGATCAGATTGTTCTTACAGTTGGATATGATATTGAAAATGTAAGTGGCAGACAGAATAATGATGGTGGTACTTATAAGGGAGAAATAGTACATGACAGATATGGAAGACGTATACCAAAGCATGCACACGGTACTGCTAATCTTGGAAGATATACCTCCTCAGTAAGAGTTGCAACAGATGCTGTTCTAAAGCTTTTTGATAATATAGTAGATAAACGTCTTATGTCCAGAAGGTTAAATGTAACAGCTAATCATGTAATCCGTGAGGAAGAAGCTGATTGCAAAGAGGAATACAGACAATTAGAGCTTTTTACAGATATTATAGTAGATGAAAAGACAAAAGCACTTAATGATGAGCTTGATAAAGAAAAGAAGCTGTTAAAGTCTATGCTTGATATTAAGAAAAAGTATGGAAAGAATGCAGTAGTAAGAGGTCTGAATCTTAAGGAGGGTGCTACTGCAATGGATAGAAACCGTCAGATAGGTGGACATAAAGCATAAAGCCACAGCTCTTATTTAGTTGGATTTAACAGCTTGAATTTAATATTAAAGTAAAGGTCAGGAATTATGTCAGATAATAACTATGATGATATCATTAATAAGAGCCGTCCAGCTTCCATAAGACATAAAAAAATGTCTGCTCACGATAGAGCAGCACAGTTTTCGCCATTTGCAGCACTGACAGGCTATGATGCTGCTATTACAGAGACAGCAAGGCTGACTGATGATAAGATAGAACTGGATGAAGCTACAATAAGCCAGCTTAATATAAAGTGTGCGATATTAAGGAAGGAGCTTAATAGCAAAACGTACAATATAAATGATGAAAAATATAAAGTAACAATATCATACTTTGTAGCTGACGAATTAAAGAATGGTGGCCGTTATGAGACATATTCAGGATATATAAGGGCTATTGATGAATATAACAGAAATGTGATAATGTATGATGGAAAAATCATCAGTATAGATAATATAAGTGATATTACGGGTGAATTGTTTAATTGTAATAACTAAAGACAGGTAGTATAATTAACAATAAAAAGAAAT
>CAKRKK010000295.1 GCA_934358235.1 uncultured Lachnospira sp. | reverse complement strand
TGATGCCACCTCTTATTGAAAACTGGCCTTTGCCCTCAACCATTGCTGTTCTTACAAAACCCATGGATACCATTTTCTTTGCAAGTTCCTCTGTATCAATACTGCTTGTGCTATCAATAGTTATTATTGAATCCATATATCTTTTCAGAGGAATCAGTCTGTCTGATACTCCATCAATGGTAGTTACTACTGTCAGCAGACTACCCGAGTCAGCTCTGATGCTTCCAGCTTCTCCATTACGTTTATCCGCTTCCTGTTTACTGCTGTCTTTATCCGATACTTCTACGTGTTCTGCCGCTTTTATATGTTCTATGATTCTGCTTATACAGCTTAACCTTTGTCCTGTTATCTGATTGCCCGTAACATCCGCGCTATAGAATATTGCGTCCTTAGCTGGATAATACAATGCATCGCCATTAAAAAATGCTGCATCATCACACATATTTCTTGCCTTGGCTTCATCACTTGTTATAACAAGCATAAAACGATAATCCTGTCCTATAGCACTTGCTATATGCACCTTCTGCGTATCAATACAGCCACTTATAAGTGCTGTTTTCCCACCATCCACTGATAATTCTTTATTAAGTTGCTCTATTGCTGCTGTATCACATACAGGCTTAAAAAATGTGTTCAAAACCATCCTCCTAATTAAATCTGTCTGATATAAAGATGTCGGGATCAAAAGCTCCCGACTTTGATACCTACGAATTGTTCCGTCACTTACATCAGGTATAATTATCCGTTAAATTTATTCATACCACTTTCAATGCCTTCGCTTATTATGCATTCAACTGCTTCACAGGCTCTTTTATTTCCTTCTCTGAGTGCAGGATATAATTCAGCTGGAAACTTTCCAAGAACCCAGTCTGCAAGATCCCATCCCTTTGGCTTGTCTCCTACACCATACTTTATTCTTTTGAATTTATCACTGCCAAGATGGGCTATTATGCTCTTTATTCCGTTATGTCCGCCAGCACTTCCCTTTGGACGTAATCTTAACCTTCCAGGTTCTAAGCTTATATCATCAAATATAACTATCAGGTCATCTATATCGGCCTTATAATAATCCATAACCTCTCTTATGCATTCACCTGAATTGTTCATATACGTCATAGGCTTTACAAGCAGAACCTTTTCCCCTTCTATAACACCTTTTCCTATAAGGCCTTTATGCTTTGCTGTATCTACACTAATATTATACTTGTCTGCAAGTTCATCTATGCATGAAAAACCCGCATTATGTCTTGTCCCTGCATACTGCGTTCCTGGGTTTCCTAAGCCTGCTATTATATACATATATTTATTCTCCCTATTCTGTTTATCTTATCATTAAACTCTAATTGCCGCATTGCTATGCAATTCGCATAATCCTCTGACACTTTAATCCACCATCATAATATAAATGATATCCGTCAAAAAAGGAAGTGTTTATATTATTTTTAACTATTTATGCAATATAAAAAAACTGCAATCATAACAGTTAGCGTGTTCCTAACTATTATGACTGCAATTTTTTATTTTACAACTTTAAACAAGTTTAACTTCATGAAATCTTATATTATCTTATGCGTTTCTTTCCTGCTACTGTACAAGCCATCATTATAGCCATAACTGCAAGTAATAAGTAGATAGCAACTGGAGCTGCATCTCCTGTTGTAGGTGCTGTAACTGTTGCATCTGTTGCACCTGTTGCATCTTCTGTAATTGTTGTATCAGTTCCAGATGCTGACTCAACTTCCACATAATCAATAACGAATGGACTTAATCCACCTGTTACGAATGATATAGCACCATCAGATACTGTTACATCAAGTTTTTCAAGTGTATTATCATCCTTAAGATGATAAACAACTACTGCATACTTAGTATAATCAATATCTGCATTCTTCTTAAGACTTATCTTAAGTGTACCATTAGCAAGCTTAACAACACTACCATCTTTATTGCTTAAAGAAATATCAATGATCTGTGCCTTGTCTGTAAGCTTTACATCTTCTGCCTTTGCAGCTGCTTCCTTAACTGCTGCTACCTGTTCCTCACTTGCAGCCTTTTCTACAGCTGTAACAGAACCTGTAGCTACGCCCTTACCTGACTC
>CAKRKK010000294.1 GCA_934358235.1 uncultured Lachnospira sp. | reverse complement strand
AACGGTCTTGGTAAGGATGCAGCTAAGATTATCTCAAGAATTAACGGATTCACATTCGTTGAGACAGAGATGGATTACGCAACAGGCGAAGTTAAGGAAATCGAAAGAATCGCATATTCTGATGGACTTCGTTCTAAGGTTAACTGCTATGGTGCTAACGATGTAACAGAAGGTGTTGCAATTATGTGGAAGGAGAACGTTGATATCTCTATTACAGGTAACTCAACTAACCCTACAAGATTCCAGCATCCAGTTGCAGGTACATACAAGAAGGAAAGACTTGAAGCTGGTAAGAAGTACTTCTCAGTAGCTTCAGGTGGTGGTACAGGACGTACACTTCACCCAGATAATATGGCAGCAGGTCCAGCTTCTTATGGTATGACAGATACTATGGGACGTATGCATTCAGATGCACAGTTCGCTGGTTCATCTTCAGTTCCTGCTCACGTAGAAATGATGGGACTTATCGGAATGGGTAATAACCCAATGGTAGGCGCAACAGTGGCTGTAGCCGTAAGTGTACAGCAGGCCGCTGATGAAGGTAAATTCTAAATAGAAAGCTTGATTTTACAGGCTTTATGGGGACTCATATCATTTTTGGTATGGGTCTCTTTTTTTAGCTCATTTTCTGGATTTGGTGTAAATCGACACATGTACGTCACGAGAGTGAAAGCACTGTAGTTCTCCAATACGAAATCTAAAGGCTCTCTTTTATAATTAATGTCAGAATATCGTTCATACCTAAAAAATGTCATTTCGTGTAAATGGCATTTTTTTTATGACTTTTTGTTGTATAATATCATAAAGGTATATATAGTGCTTAATTATTAGAATAATATCGGTGTATATATGCCAATCGATTTGAAATCTTATTAAGGTTATATTAGAACAGGGAGGAGCGTAGGCTGTGATAGACGAAAAAGAAATTCTGCCATTTAATTTTTTTTCATATGGCGGTGTATATAGCGGTGAACATAAAGGAATGAGATATATTATAAAAAGAACAGGAAAAAAGCCTGATTTTATTCTGAATGCGCTTGTGTGGCAGGGACCATATGCCTCTGCAGCAGTCGATCCTGAGAATATCACTACTAAGGAGTTTGAATATTCGGAGGAGGGAAGAGCAGAGGCTATACGCTGGATACAGCAGATGTATGATGAGAGAAGGAATGAATGGGATAGTGTCCCATCCATCAATCAGTCAAAGCTATAAATATAACATATAATCAGATATATGAAGCAGCTTGTAAGTAAGCTTATGAAAAGCTGTAGCGGATAATTAATTATGCCTGATATCCAGGGAAGAATATAAGTGGCAAGCTTTTCTAATATAGCTGCTGAGGTGACAGCTATTAAGCTTATACTTAATGGGCATATAAGATTGTTGACCGGATTAATGTGGAAACGGTATATAAGCCATAGCTTTATGTAATTAAGCATACATACAAGAATATTGCCTGCTATAAGTCCATATATATATCCGGTTATGCCTATGCGAGGAACAAGAAGGATAAGAAAGCCAATCCTTATTATAAGGCCTGATATATTAGCAGCGCAGGTGAAGGCTGTTTTATTGATTCCATTAAGTATGCTTGAAAGACTGGTTTTTAAATATATAAAAGGACATATAACTGACAGCAGAATTGTATAATTATATACATCGGGCTGTCTGAATATAATAGCACCAAGCCGGCTTATGTATAATAGAAAGAGTATAGAGCTTATAATGCCAAGATGCATACACAGAGTTATAGTATGCTGGATGGTTGATTTTATATTACCTGAAGCCAAGACAGAGCTGTCTTCGGATATTTTAGGTACAAGCATAACGGCAAGTGAGTTGGTTATGGCACCAGGAAACATTATAAGGGGAAGTGTCATCCCTGCAATTATTCCGTAGCTGCTTACTGCATTTTCACGGGAAAGTCCATATAACATAAGCTCTGCTGGAATAAGAATGGCTTCACCGCTTTCAAGCAGATGCATAAGAAGGCTGTTAAGGTTAAGTGGAACAGCATATGAAATCATTTTTTTTGATTGTAAGTGGATTTTTCTAATAGTAACCATATTGAAAGGCAAGACATTATTAAGGTGTCCTGCTT
>CAKRKK010000293.1 GCA_934358235.1 uncultured Lachnospira sp. | reverse complement strand
CTGTAGATATTTATTCCTGCGGATATTTATTTCTATAGATATTTGTTTCTGCAGGAATTTATTTCTGCATATTAAAGGCGTATCGTATAAAATCGGCAGCATTGTCGGCATGGCTTGCTGACTGGACTATTCCATAGCAGGGCTGCTCCATAGTAAGATTAGTTTCCTTGATTCGTGGTGCCTGTGACAGGTCAATGGCAACAGGAATTGTAGCACCCTCTCTATCCTTGTGGGTATGATATATTATATAATCTGAAAGCTGTTCAAGCTCTTCGGCTGAGAATAAGTCTCTCAGGTCATAGAAGAAACAGCTTGTATCAAAGCAGAAGTGGTCTATATCAGAATATTCTGCCATATATCCATCAAGATTATTGGTCTGTGAGAGTACATATATTTTTTCTTTGCTTATTTGTGGATCCTGGTCAAAGGGCTTTTCAGCAAGAGTATAGCTGTAGTCAATATGAACTCTTTCCTTCTTTCCATCAATTCCTAAATAGTTAGTGAAGCCAACAGTCAGCAGATCATCATCAGTATCGTAACCGGTAAGCTTGCCATCACATACAGCAATATCACATACAGTATCATAGTTATTTCTTATATAGGCGTTTATAAAGGATACTATAACCAATACAACGATGATAACTGAGGCTATAACAAGCCTGTAATATTCCCAGATATATTGGAGCTTTCCAGAAAAAGTAAGTGTTTTAAACTTTTTATTCTGTTCTTTTCTTTCATCATTGATAGAATTGCCCTTAGCCATAAGTCCTCCTTGTATACATAAAAATAATAGCTTCCGTTAGTTTATCATGGACAGGCAGTAAAAAAAACAGCTTTTATAAACATTTAATGAATATATATCAAAATTTCTTTGATTTTTATACACTATATAAGTATAATCTGATATAGTTGCTTTTAGAAATGAAGGGCATTATATATGCTGGAGACTGTCTGGCAAATGTCAGTATATACACAAGCATATATAAATATATACAAGAAAAAGAAAGGTATAATACATAATGAAGGGTTTTGGATTAGATGGTAAGCTGTTTAAGGGGCTTACTAAGGCTGGAGATTTTTTAATACTTGCACTTATAACATTTATATTCTGTATACCTGTTGTAACAATAGGTGCATCTTTAACAGCAGCTTTTTATTCAGGAATGAAGCTTGTTAAGGATGAAGAGAATTATGTTTTTAAGGATTTTATTAAGTCATTTAAGGAGAATTTCGTTCAGGGGTTAATAGTAGAGGTGATACTTGCGATAGTTGGTCTTGTATTGTTTCTGGATATAAGAGCATGTGCTTACTGGGCATTTTCAGGAAGTGGCTCAATGATAGGAACTATATTTATGTATGCAATAGTCGGATGTGTAATAGTGTGGGCTGGTGTCGTATTATATGCATTTGCTATGTTATCAAGATATGAAGATAAGGCATTTACAATATTGAAGAATTCACTAATTCTTTGTGTGCATCATCTTCCACAGACAATCATTATGATGATTGCAACATATGGACTTATGCTTTTTTCATATAAGTACTTTACAGCGTATATAGTGACCATTCCTTTGATTCTTTACATAGATTCATTTATATTTACAAGGATATTCAAGTCATTGGAGAATACTAATGAGCAGAGAATACAGGAGCTTAAGCAGGCAGAAGACAGTAAAGACGGTAATGCTAGTAAAGACGGTAACGACAGTAAAGACAGTGATGAGTCTGATGATAGTATAAAATAATAAATAAAAAAGATTCACAGACTGGGTAGGGGACTGTGAATCTTTTTTAGTATTATACAGAATATAATTAGGGATATTCTGTTGTTCCATACACAATATGGGATGAAAAGTGTATGAATGCTGCATATGCAGCTATATATATCTGTATGGTTATGGGATACAGATAGCGGAAATTATATACAAAAATGGAGATGCAACAGGCTATCTGAAATAGCTGTTAACATCTCCGTTGATGAACATTGTTATATAAGTTATATAAAAATCATAAAACTGTGTTAAAGAGCATCATTGCCACGCTCGCCGGTACGGATTCTTATTGCATCAGCAACCTCGTAGACGAATATCTTGCCATCACCATATACACCAGTAT
>CAKRKK010000292.1 GCA_934358235.1 uncultured Lachnospira sp. | reverse complement strand
AAATGTGAAACATAAATATGAAACATAAATATGAATTATAAATGTGAATCATAAATATGAATTATAAATATATTGTAGTAGGTGACAAATAAATATGATTGTGATACAATATATGTACTTTATTAGGTGACTGGAAAGGAGCGGTTGTTATGAGTAAGGATAAGCTTGAGGAACTTATTGCAGCTAGTAAGCTGAATGAACTTCTTCATAAGAAAGAAGTGGAAGATAAGAAGAAAAGTAATGTAGTTGTTATTGTTTTAGCAGTTATTGGAGCAGTTGCAGCTTTGGCAGCAATCGTATATGCTATATACAGATACTTCACACCAGATTATCTTGATGATTTCGATGATGACTTCGATGATGATGATTTTGAAGATGATTTCGAAGATGAAGACGAAGCAGAAGACTTTGAAAACTAATTATTTCAGAATCTGATAGTGTTTCGTTATATTAATGGTTAGACCGAATAATTAAATATATAATATTTATTATATTGAGAACAATATCAAGAGGTATATAGACCACTGGCGGGTTGGGTAATCGGTCAGTGGTCTTTTACATACCTACATATTTAAGTGAGTCAGAGGTATTGAAGAATTGCGTGAATTTAAGACAATAGCGCAGGCTTATGAATATAGATGAAGGTAAGAAATATAGGCAGGATGCAGGAAATAAGGAAAGGTAAGGATTGTTATATATGAAAAAAGGTGGCGTATACATAGGCTATGTTGAAAGCGTTGACTTTCCTAATAAAGGAAATGTTGTGGTAAAGGTAGAAGAGGATGGACACATAATAGAGGAAAAAGCTGTTGTAAAGAATTCTATACCAGGACAGACTGTTAAGTTTATGGTTAATAAGAAAAAGCATGGCAGGTGTGAGGGAAGGCTTCTTGAAGTAGTATGTCAGGCTGCTTCAGAAACTAACGAAAGATGTGAACATTTTGGAAAATGTGGTGGATGTGTATACCAGACAGTAAGATATGAAGAACAGTTAAAGATGAAGGAAGCAGCGGTAAGGAAGCTTCTTGATCCTGTTATAAATGCTGGATATGAATGGGAGGGCATTATTGGAAGCCCTGTATCAAGTGAGTATCGTAATAAGATGGAATTCTCTTTTGGTGATGAGGTAAAAGATGGACCAATAGCGCTGGGGTTACATAAAAGAAACAGTATGTATGATATAGTGACTGTAACAGGCTGTAAGATTGTGGATAATGATTACAGAAGGATACTAGCCTGTGTATATGATTATGCATTGGAGAAGAAGCTTACATATTACCATAAGATGAAACATGAGGGTTATCTTAGGCATCTGTTAGTAAGAAAAGCGGTAAAAACAGGACAGATTCTTGTCGATATCGTGACAACATCAGTTAATGATATACCTATGGATGACCTTGCAAATAGATTAAAGGAGTTAACACTAGATGGTCAGATAGTTGGTTTTCTACATACATATAATGATAGCGTTGCAGATGCGGTAATTAATGAAAAAACGCAGATAGTATTCGGAAGAGATTATATAGAAGAAGAGCTTCTTGGACTTAAGTTTAAGATTACAGCATTTTCATTTTTTCAGACTAATTCACTTGGCGCAGAGGTGCTTTATTCTAAGGCAAGAGATTATGTCGGCACTACAAAGGACAAAGTGATATTTGATCTGTATAGCGGAACAGGAACTATTGCACAGATGTTAGCACCAGTTGCCAAAAAGGTTGTAGGCGTGGAGATAATACCAGAGGCGGTAGAGGCAGCTAAGATAAATGCCAGAATAAATGGTCTTTCTAACTGTGAATTCATAGCCGATGATGTACTAAATGCACTTGATAATATAAAAGACAGACCAGATTTTATAGTACTTGATCCACCAAGAGATGGAATCAATCCTAAGGCATTAAAGAAGATAATAGAGTATGGTGTCGATTCTATGGTGTATATATCTTGTAAACCTACAAGTCTTGCAAGGGATCTTGTTATGTTGCAGGAGAATGGATATGAGGTCAGGAAGGGATGCTGCGTGGATATGTTCCCTAATACGGGGCATGTGGAGACTGTAATTTTGTTGTCCCGAAAGGCTCCAGATGCCGAAATTAAGGTAAGATTGGATATGTCGGAATTAGACATAAC
>CAKRKK010000291.1 GCA_934358235.1 uncultured Lachnospira sp. | reverse complement strand
CTTAGCACAGTTTCTCTTGAATCTGCGTAATGCGCTATCTAAAGACTCGTTTTCTTTAACGATGACATTTGACATACCTTTTCCTGACCACCCTTCTGTTGCGTAATTGTGCTGGGCAATACATATAGGGTTTACCTTTACCTAATCGCACAACAAGTATTATATCACAGAAATGAATGAAGTCAACTGATTTTTTGCATTTTATTGCATAATTTTATATGTCTATAACTGTTCAGCAAGCACCTCAGAAGCCTTCTTTAACAGCTCATCTATTCCAGCAGGATTCTTGCCACCTGCCTGAGCCATGTTAGGACGACCGCCACCGCCGCCACCAACTAGTGACGCAACAGCCTTTATAAGATTACCTGCATGAGCACCCTTTGCAACAGCATCATCAGTAGCCATGGCTATCATATTAACCTTATCACTTCCAAGTGCACTTACAACAAGCACAACACCTGAGCCTATTTCATTCTTAAGCTTGTCGCCAAGATTACGAAGCTCATTCATATCTACATTGTCAACCTTAGTAGCTATAAACTTAACACCCTTGATATCTGTCACATTATCTGATACATCACCAAGCGCATTATTAGCAAGCTCAGCCTTAAGCTTTTCATTCTCTGATGATAATGTCTTTATCTCATCATTCATAGCATGAATTCTTCTTACAAGCTGTGTGCTCTCTGCCTTAGCTGCTTCACTGGCTTCCTTGACAAGTTTCTCAAGCTCTTCATAATACTTAAGGACACCCTTATCTGTAAGAGCCTCTATTCTTCTTACACCGGCAGCAACACCTGACTCTGATACTATCTTAAACAGTCTGATATTAGCTGTATTAGAAACATGTGTACCTCCACAGAACTCCTTAGAAAAGTCATCTATACATACCACACGTACACTTTCTCCATACTTTTCTCCAAAAAGTGCCATAGCTCCTGTTTTCTTAGCCTCTTCAATAGACATAATCTTAGTTTCAACAGGTATAGCTTCAACTATCTTTTCATTAACTATATCTTCAACCTTCTTAAGCTCTTCTGCTGTCATGCTCTGGAAATGTGTAAAGTCAAATCTTAATCTTTCAGGATCCACATAAGAACCCTTCTGCTCAACATGATTACCAAGAACTGTCCTTAAGGCTTTCTGCAAAAGATGTGTAGCACTATGATTCTTACATGTGTCAGCTCTGTATTCAGGATCTACCGAAAGAGTAACTGTATCTTTAGCCTTAATCATACCCTTTGTAATAGTTCCAACATGGCCAATCTTTCCACCCTTAAGCTTTATAGTTGTATCTACCTTGAATTCACCCTCAGATGATGTGATATAGCCCTTATCACCCTCCTGGCCACCCATGGTAGCGTAGAATACAGTTTCATCTACAATTATAGTTCCCTTATCGCCCTCTGAAAGTGCTTCTACAACATCTTCCTCAGTTGTAAGAACTATAACCACAGACTCATTCTTAAGCTTGTCATATCCAACGAACTTACTTGTTATTGCTGGATCAATTTCATCATATACAGTAGCATCAGCTCCCATATAGTTACTTACCTTACGTGCCTTACGTGCCTTTTCTCTTTGTTCATTCATGCACTTTGTGAAGCCGGCTTCATCTATAGTAATATTCTTTTCCTCTAAGATTTCCTTAGTAAGATCTATTGGGAAGCCATAGGTATCATAAAGCCTGAATGTATCTTCCCCTGAAAGAACATCCTTATTCTGTTCTTCAAGAGCCTTTTCCATATCGGCTAATATACTAAGTCCCTGATCAATAGTCTTGTTAAACTTATCTTCTTCCTCTAAGATAACCTTTGTTATGAATTCCTTCTTTTCTTCAAGCTCTGGATAACCATCCTTTGAACCTTCTATAACTGTTTCACAAAGCTTAGATAAGAACTTACCCTGGATGCCTAATAATCTTCCATGTCTGGCAGCTCTTCTTAAAAGTCTTCTAAGAACATATCCTCTTCCTTCATTGGAAGGCATAATACCATCACTTACCATAAATGTCACAGAACGTATATGATCAGTAATTACACGGATAGAAACATCCTGCTTTTCATCTTCCTTGTAGCTGACACCAGCCATTTCGCATACCTTGTTACGAAGTGCCTGTAATGTGTCCAC
>CAKRKK010000290.1 GCA_934358235.1 uncultured Lachnospira sp. | reverse complement strand
GCCATATACCAATAACCGGACTGACAATACATGTAAACAATATTGATGCCAGAAGAAATATAACAGACGCATAATGCAGCAGATTACTTTTCTTTTCAAGTCCGACCACAACATCACAATAATCACTTATTGAAATATGCTTTGCACGCCCTATCCATACAAACACCTTCTGCAGCTCAAGTCTGTTAACTTCATCAGTATCAATACTCTTAGCAAGTGTATCTAGCTTTTTAAGCATCGTCCTGTCTGCATCTGGCTGTCTTAACATTTTATACAGATATTCCTGTCCAACAGAGGAATTCGTATTGTTCATCTGTTTAAATATTTCATCCATGCCAAGATCGTTCCAGGTTATATCATCTATTGAATCATCACTGGCACTTCTTCTAAAATAATGTGAAATACACTCATAATCCTCTCCTGTATACTTTCTAGCTGCCGGTCTGCCCCAGCTCTTTTTTAATCTGTTTATGACAGCCTTCTGCTTTCTTTTATTATTAGTTACTGTAACATATACCGCAATAATAACTACTGCTGCAAGAAAAACAAGTATCTGCATACTTGACTTATCCATTCCACACCTCCATCAGCTTTACTACTCCACACCTATTGTTGTTTCAAGTGAAAGCTCTATCATATTATCAAAGCCCTCCTGCCTTTCTTTGGCAGATAGTGCCTGTCCATTCATAAGATTGTCACTTACTGTAAACATTGCCAATGCCCTTTTTGACAGTCTTGCTGCATTCATATAAAGTGCAGCAGACTCCATCTCTACCGCAAGTACATTCATATTGGCCCAGGCTCTGTTATAATCCGGATTATCATTATAAAACACATCCGTTGAAACAACATTGCCAACCTGAACCTTAAGTTTCATATCTTCAGCCTGTTTATACGCTTTAAGAAGCAGTCCGAAATCTGCTATCGGAGCATACGTTCCAGGCAGTCTGTACTGCTTCGCATAGTCCGAATCAGTACAGGTTCCCATAGCAATTACAATATCTCTTAAATCAGCTTTATCCGATATAGTTCCAGCCGAACCAATTCTTATTATATCAGCCACATCATAAAACTTAAACAACTCATAGCTATATATAGCCATAGACGGCATACCCATTCCGCTTGCCATAACTGATAATTCTTTTCCCTTATACTTTCCGGTATATCCATATATATTCCGTATTGAATTAAACTGATCAACCTCCGTCAGGTAATTCTTTGCTATATATTGTGCCCTTAATGGATCTCCCGGCATAATAACTGTTTTGGCTATATCCTTACAGTCCGCTGAATTATGTGGTGTTGGCATATCATTATCCCCCCTTTAACACGAATTATTAACTGCTCACATAAGCAAAAGGCTGCGGTCTGTCAGTATTACCTGCAGAACAGCAGCCCACTATTAATATTATCAATTATTTACCAGCATACTTTATAACAGAATCAACATTATACTTCTTAAGCTTCTCTCTGCCATTAAGTCCTTCCAGCTCAATAAGAAATACAATCTTTACAACTTCTCCACCAAGTCTTTCTATAAGCTTGATTATAGCTTCTGTTGTACCACCTGTTGCAATAAGATCATCAACTATAACAACCTTCTGTCCCGGAACTATTGCATCCTTATGCATCTCAAGAGTCGCTGTTCCATATTCAAGCGAATAATCCTCTGAAATAGTCTCACAAGGAAGCTTTCCCTTCTTTCTTACAGGAACAAACCCCTTACCATTCGCATATGCAACAGGCACACCGAATATAAAGCCTCTTGACTCTGGTCCTACAACAACATCATAATCTACATCCTTAAGTGTGGCATTAATTCCGTCTATTGCAAGCTTTAACCCCTCAGGGCTCTGGATCACAGAGGTTATATCTCTGAATATAATTCCCTTTTCTGGAAAATCCGGAATACTTCTAACGTAATCTTCAACCTTTTTCATACAGTCCTCCTAATTTAACGAAGCAAAATACATTCCAATTTATTTTATCAGAATTATTCCGTACAATCAAGCGCTTTACTACACAATCAGGCATACAAGTCCTGAATTTTCATTCATCACCTTCTCAATTGTTTCGCTTATCTTATCCATATTTTCCTTTGTTATATTATGTGTTTTCTCATATATCCCATCATCAACAATCTGT
>CAKRKK010000289.1 GCA_934358235.1 uncultured Lachnospira sp. | reverse complement strand
GTTAATCCTAATCTTGCAAGAGTACAGGCAGAAGGCGGAATCCTTCAGGGAATTGGTATGGCAATGTCTGAAAATATCACATATTCTGATAAGGGAAAGCTTTATGAGAACTCCTTCCTGCAATATAAGATACCATCAAGAATGGATATTGGACATATTAATGTTGAGTTTGAAAGCAGCTTTGAGAATGCCGGACCATTTGGTGCTAAGTCAATAGGAGAGGTTGTAATTAACACTCCACTTCCAGCTGTGACAGATGCACTAAGCCACGCAGCAGGAAAGCGGTTCTATGAGCTGCCTATAACACCGGAGCAGATTGCGATGGCAAGGGTAGAGAATAATTAGAATTATAACACAGATAAGATAAAAGATAAGATGGCACGATTTATTTCTGGACAAAGGGAATAGTCGTGCTGTTTTTTGTTTATAAATAAAGTAAAAGCTTGAAGAAACGGTCGAATTGAGTGAAAATAGTTTTGAAGAAACAGTCAAAATGAGAAAAAATAGTTTTGAAGAAACGGACAAAATGAGTGAAAATCACTTTGAAGAAACGGACAAAATGAGTAAAAATAATCTTGAAGAAACGGTCATAATGAGAGATAATAATATTGAATAAAGTTAAACCATAATATGTATTATAAAAGAAATCAGAGGTGCTTTTGACTCAGTAAAGAATAGTAACAATGATGTAGTTCTGAAAGGGGAAGACTATGAATTTTAAAAGAAAAGTATATGGTAGATTGTTAGAATGGAAGGAAAAGTATTCGGATAAATATGCAGTGATGCTAGAGGGGGCAAGACGAGTTGGTAAATCTACAATTGCCCAAAGCTTTGGTGAAAATGAATATGATTCATGTATTCTTATTGATTTTTCAAAAGCAACAGCTAATATATTAGAGTGTTTTGATGATATAGCAAATCTAAATATATTTTTTTTAAGATTGCAGGCGGAAACAGGTATAACATTATATGAGCATAAATCTCTGATTATATTTGATGAAGTTCAGCTATTCCCGAAAGCAAGACAGGCAATAAAACATCTAGTTGCAGATGGAAGATACAGTTATCTGGAAACTGGTTCACTAATATCTATAAAGAAAAATGTAAAGGATATTTTAATTCCATCGGAGGAAATGAAAATACAGGTGTATCCAATGGATTATCAGGAGTTCTGTGATGCAACAGGGGGGAACTATGAACTTCTTTGTCAGATATACAATACAGGTAAGGCTATTGGACAGCCAACTAATCGTAAACTGATGAGAGATTTAAGAATATATATGGCAGTAGGTGGTATGCCGCAGGCAGTTGAGGCTTATATAGAGGGTAAGAATTTCTCTGAAATTGATATGGTCAAAAGACAGATTATATCATTGTATGAAGAAGATTTTAAAAAGATTGATGGTTCTGGAAGAATCTCTGCATTATATCACTCAATTCCGGCACAGCTTGCAAAGGATTCAAAAAAATACAGGATTACCGCGGTAATAGGAAAGAAGAATAATTCAAAAACAGAAGAATTATTGTATGAGCTGATTGATTCAAAGACTGTCTTACCTTGTTATAATTCAACTGATCCAAGGGTAAGCCTGACAGATACAAAGGACTTTGACAGTTATAAATTGTATCTTTCGGATACTGGATTATTTATTACATTAATGTTTATAGACCGTCCAGTCACAGAAAATAATGTATATGCGAAGCTGCTTTCTGATAAGCTGCCAGCTAATCTGGGCTATTTATATGAGAATCTTATTGCACAGATGATTACAGCAGCGGGAAGGGAACTTTATTATCACACTTGGGAAAAAGACAAAAGCACACATTATTATGAGGTTGACTTTCTGATTTCTGAGGGAAGTAAAGTAAATGCCTTTGAAATTAAGTCGTCAGGGGCAGGAAAGCACGAATCTATAAAACAATTTTATAAAAAATTTTCAAAGAATGTAAGTAAGATATATTTAATATCACAAAAAGATGTTGGAAAAGA
Organism: uncultured Lachnospira sp.; assembly: GCA_934358235.1. Lineage (GTDB taxonomy): Bacteria > Bacillota > Clostridia > Lachnospirales > Lachnospiraceae > Lachnospira. The sequence goes on along the minus strand of CAKRKK010000289.1, from coordinate 182 downwards.
AGAAAATTTAATGTTGAAACCATTTTATTTAATGCCATTTCTCATAAAGTAGATGATTATTTTACATTATAAAATACAGGAGTAAAAATTATGCCTAATATACTGATTGTAGAGGATGATATAAATATTAATAACCTTCTTTGTGAGGTACTTAGGAAGGCAGGTTATACGTGTGAACAGGC
>CAKRKK010000288.1 GCA_934358235.1 uncultured Lachnospira sp. | reverse complement strand
AACTGCCAGCAGATAAATTTCTGCTGGCAGGAAAAATTTATATTTTTTCAATTGTCTACTTGACGGGGAGCAGTTCAAAATTAGTGCGGCAGCCCCGCATTTACTTTCTGAGCGCCAATGTGTCCTGAGTATGTGACTAACGATATGTTAGAAGCCATATTTATTCCAATTTCACCCCTTATGTGCTCTGTATTTAAGTTGCTTGGTGCCGCGTGGTCAATATATTTATATATTCAATAAGGACTATCCACTCTTATGTGTTCTGTATTGAAGTGGAAATTGATTCAATATGGGAAAATAGCAATCTGAGTCAAATTCAGCGGGAATATTAGCAAAAGAAGCTTGACTCTATTTGCGAAAAAGCAAATTAGGGTCAAACTTCATAAGCAAATTATATACAGTTGAATAAATTCCTATTAGAAGTAGAGTCTCTAATAAATAGCTTGGTAAATAACTAGATAAATAACTTGGTAAGTAACTTGGTAGTTAACTTGATGCTTAATAAGCTGCCTGAACAATAACTCAGCTAAACTAAATGGTATGTTTACTCTGTAGTTTCGTCTGCATCAGCCGACTCAGCCTGTCCTAATTCTAATTCGTATTCATCAAAGATATAGTTAAGAATAGGTGCTAATCCAACGAATTCACAGCCATAGGCATATAGGTCGGAGTTATCAAGAGGCTGGCATCTTATAATCTTAATAACACAATATATAACATCCTTTTCAGAACCTAATTTCAATGCCGCATTAAAGTAAAAGTCGATAGGAAGAATGCTTTTTGACCTGAAACCGATACCGCTTTTAGATATGTCAGTTACAGTTATTGGTGAATCAATATTTCTTATATTTATATTGTTCTGTTTGAAAAGATTGGAAACGTTAAGCTTAAGGTCAGCTTTCATTCTTTTATGACGTCTTTTTTCAATTCCATTTTTAATATTTTTATCTTCCATAATATTTCCCCCTTATAAGTGATTTAGTTTGTAAGGTGTATTTTGTTATGTGGATTATATCCCTTGTTATTTAACATACTCTAATATGATGTGATTATCATATCGTGTTTACTATATGCATTTAAAAGTGCCGAATATGATCTGATTATCATATCATGACTATTATATATACTTTCATATGTACAGATTATATTCTGGTAAAGCTGCAAAAATTAGAATATTTTCATTGTTATTGTGAAATGTATATATATTTATTTTTTATAATCATACTATCTTGTGCAATAATATGCAAGTTTGTCTATTGATTTTGAATGTAGGCTGTTATATAATTTTTTAGTGTTGGGTATAGTTGTACCTGCATATATTCTGTTTGTTGATATTAGATAATATAAGTAGAATGTATTATATTGTCTGCTGTTTTGTATAATCAGTAAGCAGAATACATTTACGGAAAATAAATATTTAAAGGATGGACGCAATCATGGAAAAGTTTGAGTTACTTTATGAAGGAAAAGTCAGAGAAGTATATGATATAGGAGATAAGCTCGTTATTTCAGCTACTGATCGTATATCAGCATTCGACCATATTTTAAAGAATAAGGTTACAGATAAGGGTGCTATTCTTACACAGATGTCTAAGTTCTGGTTTGATTATACAAAGGATGTTATCCCTAATCATATGATTTCTGTTGATGTTAATGATATGCCAGAATTCTTCCAGAATGAGAAGTTTGCAAGAAGAAGTATGATGTGCAAGAAGTTAACTATGCTTCCAATCGAGTGCATCGTCAGAGGATATATAACAGGCAGCGGCTGGGCAAGCTACCAGAAGAATGGTACAGTCTGTGGAATCAAGCTTCCAGAAGGACTTGAGGAATCAGAACAGCTTCCTGAACCAATCTATACACCAAGTACTAAGGCTGAGATTGGTGATCATGATGAGAATATCTCATTTGAACAGAGTATAGAAGTATTAGAGAAGAAGTTCCCAGGAAAGGGACTTGAATATGCAACTAAGATTAAGGATGCAACTATTGCTCTTTATAAGAAGTGTGCAGAGTATGCATTAAGCAAGGGAATTATTATTGCTGATACTAAGTTTGAATTCGGTCTTGATGAGAATGGAGAGGTTGTTATTGGTGATGAAATGCTTACACCAGACAGCTCACGTTTCTGGCCATTAGAAGGATATAAGAAGGGACAGGGACAGCCATCTTATGA
>CAKRKK010000287.1 GCA_934358235.1 uncultured Lachnospira sp. | reverse complement strand
TTAGATTTACTGGTAAAGGATATAAGGAAACAGGGCGTATCACAGATTACTTTAGAGGCGACAGAGATGGGACGACCGTTATATGAAAAGTATGGATTTGTAAAAATGGAAGACGAAATGGTGTTAAGGGTATGAATTGGAAGAAATTATTTGCGACGCATATTCTTGAAAGAGGATATGATTATTATCTTGAAAATTTAGTTGAAAATATAGATATCTCAGAGGATATTATCAGAGCTAATGTGATAGGGTCAGAGGATTATGAGGTTGAGATATCCATTAATAATGGTGAAGTTACAGATATGTATTGCTCGTGTCCATATGCATTGGATGGTAGAAATTGCAAGCATATGGCAGCAGTATTGTATGAATGGTCAGAGGATGAAGAAGAGGAAGAAACTTCTAATGAGGTAAATACAGACCTGTTCCAACCCGCATATACGATAAATTTCTATAAGAAAAAAGTTGCAGCAGTTGAGGAACTTGTTAGTGGTGCTACGGAAGAAGAAGTGCGTTCATTTTTGGTGGCTGTTTTGGCGGAAGATGGGAAATTGCTTCTTCGTTTCCATAATACGATTAACAAGCAGGTTACGAAGGAGGATATCAATAATTATATCAGACAAGTGGATATGATATCAGACAGGTATCTGGGGAGAGAGCATTTTATCAGTTATTATGAAGCTAGTGGCTTTATATCAGAGCTGGAAGAAATTATTGACGAAGATGTACGCCGGATGATAGACAATGGTAACTATTTGTGTGCATTCGAAGTAATGAATTATATCTTTTTGCTAATAGGCGATGTTGATATGGATGATTCTGACGGCGGTACCGGAATGCTGGCGGATAGAATTTATCAGCTATGGCTGGAATTGCTTGTGAAGGTAAATGCTGAAGAAAAGAAAAAAATGTTTAACTGGTTTACATCCCATTTGGATGGTTCGGTTATAGATTACTTAGAGGAATATATAGAACAGATTCTCATGGGTGAATTTGACGAAGAAGAATATGCGCAGGCAAAACTGGACTTTATTGAGGATATGATTGCAAGGTCGGAGCGTAAGGACTCTGAATGGAGCAGGAATTATGCTGTTGGAAAATGGGCAGTCAGATACTTGGAACTGTTGAAGGAGAAAAACGCGTCAGATGAGCAAATAAAAGAAATCTGTGAAAAATATTGGAATAATTCAACGGTAAGAAGGTATTACATTGACATTTGCATGAAGAATAAGGAATATGACCATGTCCTGCAAATTTTGGATGAATGTATCTTGCTGGATAAGCAGTATAGAGGTTTGATTTCCGAATACAGTGAAAAGAAAAAGGAAATCTATCTTTTGCAGGGGAATAAGAGCGCTTACATAGAGCAGTTATGGCAATTAGTGCTAGATCATGAAGCAGGAGACTTGGATTTATATAGAGAATTGAAGAAACAGTATTGTGTCGATGAGTGGCTCGTAAAAAGAGAAGAAATATTCAAAAAGCTTCCGGCGTATGCACATGTGGAACGGTTGTATAAGGAAGAAAAATTATATGACAGATTGTTGACATATGTATTGAATTCACCAGGGCTATATGCTTTGCAGGAGTATGAGAAGGTTTTGAAAAAAGAGTATCCGGAGCAGATACTGGATAAATATAAGTATGAAGTAAATACAATGGCAATGCATACAAGTGACAGAAAGCATTATGCATACCTTGTTTCACTACTGCAAAAGATGCAGCAGATGAAAGACGGAGGAAAGCTTGTGGAACAGATAGTTGCTGAGTGGAAAGTAAAATATAAAAATCGTCCTGCTATGATGGATGAGCTTAGGAAATTGTGATGGATGGTGTTTTGGTGAACAAAAATGTAAATAATAATAAGCGGAGAAAAAAACATAATAACTGTAATTTTGAAATAGAACAGGATGAGAATTTTAGCTTTATTGCAGGTTATACTTCGGGTGGTTTTGCTTATGGAAATCCGTGGGAAGAAACAGATGATGAGCAGAATGACGAGGAAGACGTATTTATCTAAATCAGATGTAATTTATAAAAATGGGAGATGCTATTATGGCTGTATCATATAAACGTTTATGGAAATTATTAGTTGACAAAAAGATGAGCAAATCTGATTTGCGTAAAAAGGCAGAAATTGCTCCTAACACGATGACAAAATTACGTCGTGATGAAGAAG
>CAKRKK010000286.1 GCA_934358235.1 uncultured Lachnospira sp. | reverse complement strand
TTACAATAATGAGTGTCAGAAAGTGTTTCTGATATTTATAGCATAAATAGTGAAAGGCAGAATTAAAAAATGGGAAAGACGGTTTTTAAAGATGTTATAAGACAGATAAAGCGGTCAAGAGGAAGATTTTTTGCAATAATGGCAATAGTTGCCATTGGTGTTGCGTTTTTTGCAGGTGTGACAGCTTCTTCAAAGGATATGAAGTATTCGTCAGATGCGTATTATGATGAATACAATATGTATGATATAAGAATTGTATCATCAATAGGCTTTACTGCTGACGATATAGCCGCAATTCGTAACATAAAAGGAATTAAAGCTGTTTATGCAGCTAATACACAGGATGTACTTGTTAACTATGATGGCAGGGAGAATGTTGCGAAGGTTTCTGGTATGCCAGTTGGTAGTCAGGCACAGGATGATAGTTATATCAATCAGTTAAGACTAAAGGAGGGAAGACTTCCGCTAAATGATAAGGAATGTGTTGTTAAATACGAGGATACGCGTCAGTCAATGCAGATAGGAGATACTATTACATTGAAGTCCGGAACAGATGACAATATAACAGATACCTTTAAGGATACAGAATATACAGTTGTAGGAATAGTGTATTCGCCTTGTTATGTATCTTATGATTTGGGTTCCTCAGGTATAGGAAATGGACATATAAGTTACTGCATATATGTTGGAGATGATGAATTCCAAAGTGATTATTATACAGAATGCTATGCTGTAATAGATGGGGCTAAGGAGCTTGATACATATTCTGATGAGTATAAGACACAAGCGGATAATTATGCGGATAAGATTAAGACAGTTTCTAAGGACAGGCTTAAGCTAAGAAAACAGGAATTAACTGATGAGTATGAGAAGGCAAAAGCAGCTAAGAAGGAAGAACTGCTTGAAACCATTAAGGAAAATGTTACAGCTTCAATTACAAAGCAATATCAGGAGTATTATCCTGGGATAGATGTATCTTCAATGGTTGCTCCATATATTATGCCTGCATATGAAAAGGCTGTAATGGAATTTGACTTTAATTCAGTATACGCAGAATATGATAACAGCTTAAATGAACTTCTGGCTGATAGTGATTCGTGGGAGTGGTATGCACTTACAAGAGAATCATCCTATTCATTCAGGGATTATGAATCAAGTGCTAATAGAATGAAAGCTATAGCTACGGTTTTTCCGTTATTCTTTATAATTGTTGCGGGACTTGTATGTCTTACAACAATGACACGTATGGTAGAGGAAGAGAGGGGACTTATTGGAACATACAAGGCATTGGGATATGGTAAATTGACAATAGCCCTTAAATATATTTTGTATGCCTTCTTAGCATCGTTAATTGGCGGCATTATTGGTTGTGTTGCAGGTCTTAAGCTGTTTCCATATATTATATATAACTCCTGGAATATAATATACCAGCTTCCTGCTATAAAGTATGCCAGCCATATACAGCTTTCAGTAATTGCAGTTTTAAGTCTTATGCTTGTGACACTTATTGCCACGATATATTCGTGCTATTATGAGCTTATTGAAGTGCCTGCAGTTCTTATGAGACCTAAAGCACCAAAGAACGGTAAAAAGATTCTGTTAGAACACACCTTTATCTGGAAGCATTTATCATTTACCAAAAAAGTTACTATGAGAAACATATTCCTTTACAAGAAGCGTTTCTTTATGACGGTTATTGGAATAGCGGGCTGCGGTGCACTTATCACGGCTGGCTTTGGAATTAAGGATAGTGTCCAGAGCATTATAGATAATCAGTATGGACAGATAATACATTATGACAATATACTTGTATTTAATAACAATGCTGACAGAAATGCTGTGAATGACATAAAAGATAATATATCCAGAGATAAATATTATAAAGCATCACTTATGGATTATGCATACACAGCAGATGTTAAGGTGTCTGGAAACGGACAGACTTATAGTACGGAAATAACGGTTGTAGATGATGTTGATAAGTATAAGGATTATGTAACCTTCAGAACAAGAAATAATAAGAAAAATATTGAGCTTACGGATTCGGGTGTTATTATTTCAGAAAAGCTGGCAAAGGATCTGTCTGTTAAGCCGGGCGATGATGTTCTTATTCAGGATGCCAATAATAAGCAGATGTCAGTTAAGGTATCAGGTGTTATGGAGATGTATATTAATAATTATCTGTTTA
>CAKRKK010000285.1 GCA_934358235.1 uncultured Lachnospira sp. | reverse complement strand
CAGTAACCCATTCAGCCTCCTCTTTTGCTTCTGCTTCATTAACCGCTGTTGAAAAGAAATATACTCCTGTCTTTATTCCCGCTGACTGTGCACTTATAAGATTATACGATGCGTATTCATCCTCACATATAGTTCCATTGATATCTGTACGATATCCCACCCTTATAATTGCATAATCTATTCCACTCGCAGCCACTTTCTTCCAATCTATCTTGCCCTGCCATTTAGATACATCTATTCCATTGGAATATGAAGAATTATCACCAGGAAGTGCTGCTGCGCTTACCTCCCTGCCTTCCTCATTAGAAGCCTGTTTCTGTGGGTCCTCATCCTGTGCTTGTTTGGCAGTCTCACTTTCTTTAGTATCAATTTCCTTCTTATCAGCATCAGTTGTATTATCTATCATACTATCATTAACAGCCTCAGTATTCATTGTACTCTGGGTTACATCTGTTACAGCATTATTACTTTTCTTATGTTTTACAGAGGTTACAACCAAAATGACAACACAGGCTATTACAAGCACCAACGCAACTGCACCTACAATAATGTATTGTTTATTTCTATCTACCCATCTTACAAACCTTCTCCATTTTCTTCTTCCTCTTATTCCCATATCCTTAATCTCCCCTCCAGTACATATCCTGCTTCTATATCAGAATTTTATATCAAAATTCTATAATTAGAATTCTATATTAAATTTCTATATCAGAATCCCATATCAGAATTTTATATCAAAAGTATATCATAAAAATTCCATATTAAAATTCCATATCAGAAGCTGCATAAAAAAACTATGCTCATACTAATTTATTAAAATAACCATATAATAGCATTAAGTCAATAACCATATTATACAATATTACATTATTTTATATATTTTTTATAACTTTTAAATTATATGCTGCTTTATTTTTTATTTATTCAGCAATAATTCTTTAATATTTTTGTAATATTGCACAATAATATGTTCTGTATATAGAGCTTGCACGCAGGCTTTTACATGTTATAATGTTTGTTAAAGAAATAACAAAGTATGTATTTCTAAAACACATACTCATATTCAAAATGAAATCTGGAGGTAAATATGAAAGTAAATAGTAGAAAAGTTGCTGTAATAGGATGTGGTTTTGTTGGTTCTTCCTCTGCTTTTGCACTTATGCAGAGCGGATTATTCTCTGAAATGGTTTTAATAGACGCTGATACAAACCGTGCTGAGGGAGAGGCTATGGATATAAGCCATGGTATTTCCTTTGCAAGACCTATGCAGATTTATGCCGGCAATTACGATGATATATCAGATGCAGCCATTATTGTTATTACGGCTGGTGCTAACCAGAAGCCTGGCGAAACACGTCTTGATCTTATCAAGAAAAATGCTTCAATTATGAAATCGATAATTGGTGAAATCAAGAAGAGGGATTTTGGAGGTATTCTTCTTATTGTATCAAACCCTGTAGATATACTTACTCTTGTTGCACTTAAGGAGTCTGGATATCCTGCTAACCGTGTAATAGGCTCTGGTACCGTTCTTGATACAGGCCGTTTCAAGTATCTGCTTGGTGAACATCTTAACATAGACAGCCGTAGTGTCCATGCATTTATAATTGGAGAACATGGTGACAGCGAGCTTGCCGCCTGGAGCAATGCAACTATTGGCGGATTATCAGTCAATGAATTCTGTGAACTCCGTGGTCACTTTAACCACGAAGCATCTATGAAAAAAATATTTGATGATGTAAAAAACAGTGCTTATAAAATAATTGAAAGAAAGCACGCAACCTACTATGGAATAGCTATGGCCGTCAAAAGAATATGTGAGGCTATTGTCAGAAATGAGAAATCTATTCTCCCTGTATCAAGCCTTATGACAGGTGAATATGGTCTAAATGATGTTGTACTAAGCATTCCGTCAGTTGTTGGTGAAACTGGTGTTGAAAAAGTCGTTCCTATCGGACTTAATGAAGCTGAGTTATCAGAACTTAAGAAATCTGCTGATATTCTTAAAACAATAGCTAAGGATTATATCAGCTAGAAATTACTTAAAATACGAAAAATGCAAAAATTCAGTATAAAAGGCTGGCGCATTAACGATTAAAAGCGTTAACGCGACAGCCCTTGCTTTACCAGTTTAAACTTAATTTATACTTTATTTATACTTAATTCATCCTGAATCTAACCTGACTGAATCAGTTATAACCG
>CAKRKK010000284.1 GCA_934358235.1 uncultured Lachnospira sp. | reverse complement strand
GACCAATAAAGGAATACATATTTCAAAGGATGGAGAGGACTTCTTAGGTTATGCAAGACAGGTATTAGAACAAGCCACACTTTTAGAGGACAGATATAAGGGAGGAAATGGTGGAAAGCAGGAATTCTGTGTTTCCACACAGCATTATTCTTTTGCAGTCAATGCATTTGTTGACCTCATTGAAAAATACGGACATGATGAATATGATTTCAGTCTGAGGGAAACACAGACTTATGAGATTATTGAGGATGTTGCTATGATGAAAAGTGAGATAGGCGTGCTTTATATGAATGATTTCAACAGAGTTGTGCTTGAAAAGGAGATTAAGTCACACAAGCTTGTATTTCACGAGCTTATGCAGGCAGAGCCACATGTATTCATTAGCCGTAAACATCCCCTGGCAGATAGAAAGAAGGTTACAATGAATGAACTGCAGGACTATCCGTATCTTTCATTTGAACAAGGGGAGCATAATTCATTTTATTATTCTGAGGAAATATTTTCAGTTGAAGAAAAGAAAAAGAATATAAGAGTCCGTGACAGGGCTACTCTTTTCAACCTGCTGATTGGACTAAACGGGTTTACAGTATGTAGTGGTGTTATAGATGAAGAACTCAATGGAAAGGATATAATAGCAGTTCCGCTTGAAGGTGAAGGCGGAATGCATATAGGATATATTACACATAGAAATATATCGCTGAGTAGATTAGGCGAGATATATGTGGAGGCATTAAAGAGACATATTCTGCCATAGCTTTAAACTATGACAAACATAAAAGTTTAGGTATTATACAAGGTGTAAGTCAGATGCTATATTAAATCCAACGAAGAAAATATTTACTAAAAAAGAAAGGCAGGAGTTGGATAATATGGCAAATACACCATTTAAGTTTGATCATGTAGGAAGCTTTTTAAGACCAGAAAGCTTAAAGAAAGCTAGAAGAGATTATGAGGCTGGAAATATTACAGCAGAAGAGCTAAAAAGTGTTGAAGATAAAGCAATAACAGAGCTTATAAAGAAGGAAAAGGAAGTTGGACTTAAAGCAATAACAGATGGAGAGTTCAGAAGAGCCACATGGCATCTTGATTTTATGTGGGCGTTTGAGGGAGTAGGTCATTCCAAGACAGAAACAGGTCTTCCATTTCACGGAGAGGCTGCTATGATAGATGATACATATCTTACAGGAAAGATTGTGTATAAGACACATCCATTTATAGAGCATTTTAAGTTCGTGCAGCAGTTCGAGGATGAAGATACAGTTGCAAAGCTTACAATACCGGCACCAGCACAGTTCCTAGAGCAGATGATTATGCCTTTTGCATGGGGAAATACTAAGAAGTTCTATGATACACCTGAGCAGGTAGCAGAGGATATAGCCAATGGATATAAGGAATTCATAAAGGATGTATATGCTGCGGGCTGTCGTAATCTTCAGTTTGATGATTGCTCTTGGGGAATGGTGGTAGATCCATCTGCATGTAAGTTCTTTGGGACAACACCAGCGGGACTGGAAAAGATAAAGAATACACTTCTTGATATTAATAATAAGGCGATAGAAGGAAAACCGGAAGATTTAGTAATTAATACACACGTATGCCGTGGTAATTTCCATTCGACATATGCAAGCAGCGGTGCGTATACGGGGGTTGCCGCTACACTTTTTGCTAAAGAGAATGTTAACGCATATTATCTGGAGTATGATGATGAGCGTTCAGGAGGCTTTGAACCACTTAAGAATGTTACAGGTGATAAGAAGGTTGTATTAGGACTTATAACAACCAAGTCTCCAGAATTAGAGGATGAGCAGACCGTTATTGATAGAATAAACGAAGCTGCAAAGTACATACCACTTGAAAGACTGTGCTTAAGTCCACAATGTGGTTTTGCATCCTGTGAGATAGGAAACAAGCTTACAGAAGACGAGCAGTGGGCTAAGTTAAGACTTGTTAAGAGAATTGCTGACAAGGTATGGGGCTAAGATAGTCGGGCTATTATCAGGAGAATATATTTAAAAATAAAGGTAAGAAAAATCGCACGATTTTATTGATAAAATCGTGCGATTTGTTTATAATATAATAAACAGATAGAATTTATATTTTTTGAAGGAGGGGATGTTATGTCTATTACAGCTACGGAATTAAAAGTTAATCTTGGTAAATATCTGATGCTCGCAGAAACTGAAGATATATATATTACACGTAATGGAAAAATTGTTGCTAAATTGACTAATCCATATCAGGATAGAGT
>CAKRKK010000283.1 GCA_934358235.1 uncultured Lachnospira sp. | reverse complement strand
AACACTTTTGCCAATCATAACCATCTCTTTAGCAAGCTTTTCAGCATCAGCAAATGTTTTCATAAATGCTCCATTACCAACCTTAACATCTAACACAATGGCATCTGCACCTGAGGCTATTTTCTTGCTCATTATACTGCTTGCTATAAGCGGAATACTATCAACAATAGCGGTCACATCCCTTAAGGCATATATTTTTTTATCTGCTGGTGCCAGATTACCTGTCTGTCCAGTCAACGCAAGTCCGCATTCATTTACATTTTTTATGAATTCTTCTTCACTTAAGGATGTTCTAAAGCCCGGTATACTCTCTAGTTTATCTATAGTTCCACCTGTATTGCCAAGACCTCTTCCACTCATCTTAGCAACCCTTCCACCACACGAAGCAACTATCGGTGCTAATATAAGAGTTGTCTTATCTCCAACACCACCTGTGCTGTGCTTGTCTACATTAATTCCTTTAATTGCGGATAAATCAAGCCTGTCACCGCTATCCGCCATTGCCATAGTCATTATTGAGGTTTCTTCATAATTCATCCCCTTAAAATATACAGCCATAAGAAAAGCTGCCATCTGGTAATCAGGTATATCTCCCCTTGTATATCCTTGTATTACATATTCAATTTCTTCTCTACTAAGAGCTTTTCCATACTTTTTTCTGCTTATTATATCAAACATTCTCATATTGCCGCCTCCTGATACATAGCACCTTTTAAGTTATTTCTCTGCTTTTTATATAAAGCACACATATTCTTATAAATATTTCCTCAATATCTTTAATAATATACTAACATTTTTTCGTATTATATGCTATTATTTATTGGCATATATAATTTTGATTTAACTAAGGAGATATATAATGAGCTTTGAATTTATACGAAAACTGCCTACCCCAACAGAAATAAAGAACGAATTCCCGGTTCCTGAAAAACTGGCAGCCTTAAAGAAACAGCGTGATAAGGAAATAGCTGATGTAATAACAGGTAAATCCGATAAGTTTATTGCAATTATCGGACCTTGCTCTGCCGATAATGAAGATGCTGTTCTTGATTATACACTAAGACTTAAGCAGGTTCAGGAAAAGATTGCTGATAAGGTGCTTATCATTCCAAGAGTATATACAAACAAGCCTAGAACAACAGGTACTGGATATAAAGGAATGCTTCATCAGCCTGATCCTGAAAAGAAGCCTGACCTTCTTGCCGGACTTATAGCTATCCGTAAGATGCACATACGCGTTATGGAAGAAACTGAGCTTATGCCTGCTGATGAGATGCTTTACCCTGAAAACTACTGGTTCCTCTCTGATGTTTTATCCTACGTTGCCGTTGGTGCCCGTTCTGTTGAGGATCAGCAGCACAGACTTACAGCAAGTGGTATGGATGTTCCTGCCGGAATGAAGAACCCTACAAGCGGTGACTTTTCTGTTATGCTTAACTCTGTTGTTGCAGCACAGGCAAAACAGACCTTTATATATAGAAACTGGGAAGTAAAGACTCCTGGCAATCCACTTGCACATACTATATTAAGAGGTGCAGTTAATAAGCATGGCCAGAACATACCAAACTATCACTATGAAGATCTGATAAGACTATCTGCGATGTATAAAACCAAGGATTTACTTAATCCAGCCTGCATAGTTGATGCTAATCACAGCAACTCTGCAAAGAAATATATTGAGCAGATACGAATTACCAAGGAAATTCTTCACAGCCGCAACCACTCAGCAGATGTCAAAGAGCTTATAAAGGGCGTTATGATTGAAAGCTATATTGAACCAGGCTCACAAAAGGTTGGAGAAGGAATATATGGAAAGTCCATAACTGATCCATGCCTTGGATGGGCTGAGTCTGAAAAGCTGTTGTATACAATAGCCGATATGCTTAAATAAAAATATTAATTAAGCATACATTTTATAAGTAATGGACTTATATAGCTTTCATAAAGCACTCCAAGTATAAGAACTATTAAGGAAGCCGCTATCAGCATTACCGTTTTTCTCAGCCGTTCCTGTCTTTTATGTGTACAGGACACCAGGAGGAAAACGGTAATTGCATATATAATATATTGAGGCACAATGCACACAGCATATGCAAGCATTCCTTTAAGCCCCATATTCATCACACTTACACTCACCATAATCCCCATACTCACTCCGGCATACAGCATAAAAGCATATGTGCCCAATAAGTAAACAGGCGTAAACATAACAAGCAGTAAGCAGATATATTCCTTCAATCTTAATTCGAGCACATATTTCAAATATAATTCTTTATCAAGCTTTACAT
>CAKRKK010000282.1 GCA_934358235.1 uncultured Lachnospira sp. | reverse complement strand
GGATAATCATGGGTGGTATGATATTTAACTGTATACAGATGGGTGTTAATGCTGCCCAGCGTGGAGCTGGTAACACCAAGATTACTATGCGTACCAATGTAACCTCCAATACAATAAACATTATACTTAATTATCTTTTTATCAATGGTCACCTTGGATTTCCTGCTCTTGGAATACAGGGTGCTGCTCTCGCAACCGTATCAGGAACTGTTGTCGGCTGTATCATGAGCATAATATCCGTAACAAAAAAAGATAGCTTTTTAAGTATAGCTTATATAATAAATAAAAAAATAAAACCAGCCTCTAAGGCTTTTATCGACCTTATCAAGGTTGGTTATAGTGTATTCTTTGAGCAGGTGCTTATGCGTATCGGCTTCATGCTTACAGCAATCATGGCTGCTAACCAGGGAACCGATGCTATGGCAGCACACCAGGTAGGCATGAACATTATGTCACTTTCATTTGCATTTGGTGATGGGCTTCAAGCAACTGCTGTTGCACTTATTGGAAGAAGCCTTGGAGAAAAGAAACCTGAGCTTGCGAAGGAATATGGAAGAACCTGCCGTCTTATTGGAGCATTTATAGCCGTATTTTTAGTTGCTGTTTACTTCTTTGGCGCAAGGGGATTGTACAGATTATTCTTTACAGAAGAGCATATAATAGCTATTGGTATTAATATAATGCATGTTATTATCTTCGTTGTTATATTCCAGATATGTCAGGTAATCTACATGGGTTGCCTGCGTGGAGCCGGCGACACACTTTATACTGCTATAGCATCTATGATAAGTGTAACATTTATCCGTACTATTGTTTCTTATCTGTGTGGATATACCCTTGGTGGAGGAATAATCGGAATATGGCTTGGCGTGCTTGCCGACCAGATGGCAAGATTTATATTCGCCACTATACGATTCAGACAGGGAAAGTGGATTAATATAAAAATATGATGTTTAACTTATACTTTCAATGTCTACGCTGTAAATATTTATCAAATACAAGCAGCATGTTACTTGTATTTTTTATAAGATTATTACTCGAAAGTTTCTTATCATTAAGACTTTCAACAATTTGCCATATTCCCCTACTCCCCAAATACTCCTATAAAATCCGTTGCATCTATATTAAATGGTATATTTTCTATCATTCCATTCTTGAAGTAACTATCAGGTGCCGCATTTCCTTTAGATACCCACGATACCAGCTTATTGTCACTTGAAAGAAAATCTATAGAATACTTATTTTCTTTACGTACAGACATTGGATCAAGATTATGGGTAGTATCAGTAATAAAAAATCTCCCATTAAATGATTATTTCGTAAACCATTTAATGGGAGATTGTTTAATTATATATGTTAAATACTCAACTATCTATGAATAATTTATATATAAATATTGTAATCACACAAACTTAGTTGTTATACCCTGTATAATCACGAGTATGAAGTATACTCTCTGCTCTTTCTATCTGCTCCTTAGTTGGAGGCATAACATCTTCAAGCTCATACTTAACTCCAAGATCATGCCATTTAAACACTCCAAGAGTATGATATGGAAGTATCTCGAATCTCTTTACTGTCTTAAGTGACTTAACGAACTCTGAAAGCTTATTAAGATCTGCCTCGTCATCTGTAACACCTGGTACAAGGACATGTCTTATCCACATATCTTTTCCATTATCTGATAAATACCTGGCAAGCTCTAGAATATTCTTGTTAGTCCAGCCAGTAAGCTTCTTATGTTTTTCATCATCTATATGCTTAATATCTAACATAAAAAGATCTGTAACCGCCATAAGCTCGTTAAACTTACTTAAAAATGGTTCTTCCATTGTAAATGGATTGCCAGATGTATCAAGAGTTGTATGAACATTGTGCTGCTTTGCTATCTTAAAAAGCTCGGTAACAAACTCCATCTGAAGCATGGCTTCACCACCACTAACAGTTATACCGCCTTTATCCTTCCAGTAATTATGATAACGATATGCCTTATCAAACACCTCCTGTGGTGTCTGAAGTTCTCCGCCTTCTTCTTTCCATGTCTCCGGGTTATGGCAATACTTACATCTCATATGACATCCCTGAAGGAACACTATATATCTTACACCTGGTCCATCAACCGAACCAAAACTTTCAACCGAATGAATTCTACCTTTAATATCTGACATTATAATCCTCCATTCCTGCGCTGCTTCTTTGCGCATCTCAAGTTTGTGCCAAGCACAAATCTTGCGTGTGAAAAATCTTATTTTTCACACTAATCCTCATTTCTGTATGCGTTTTATACTAAAGCATATGAT
>CAKRKK010000281.1 GCA_934358235.1 uncultured Lachnospira sp. | reverse complement strand
AAGCCAACAGCAGAAGAACTTGAGAACTTCGAGCCAGATTTCGTTGTATATAATGCTTCTAAGGCTAAGGTTGAGAATTATGCAGAATTAGGTCTTAACTCAGAGACTTGTGTAGCTTTCAACATTACAAGCCACGAGCAGGTAATCATCAACACCTGGTACGGTGGAGAGATGAAGAAGGGTATGTTCTCTATGATGAACTACTATCTTCCACTTAAGGGTATGGCTTCAATGCACTGCTCAGCTAACACAGATATGAACGGTGAGAACACAGCTATATTCTTTGGTCTTTCAGGAACAGGTAAGACAACACTTTCAACAGATCCTAAGAGACTTCTTATCGGTGATGATGAGCACGGCTGGGATGACAATGGCGTATTCAACTTCGAAGGTGGCTGCTACGCTAAGGTTATCAACCTTGATAAGGATTCAGAGCCGGATATCTACAATGCTATTAAGAGAAATGCTCTTCTTGAGAACGTTACTCTTGATGAGAACGGAAAGATTGACTTTGCAGATAAGAGTGTAACAGAGAATACTCGTGTATCTTATCCAATTGATCATATTAAGAATATTGTAAGACCTATATCTTCAGCTCCAGCAGCTAAGAATGTTATCTTCCTTTCAGCAGATGCATTCGGTGTACTTCCTCCAGTATCTATTCTTACACCAGAGCAGACACAGTACTACTTCCTTTCAGGATTTACTGCTAAGCTTGCTGGTACAGAAAGAGGTATCACAGAGCCTACACCTACATTCTCAGCTTGCTTCGGACAGGCTTTCCTTGAGCTTCATCCTACAAAGTATGCAGCAGAGCTTGTTAAGAAGATGGAAAAGAGTGGAGCTAAGGCTTACTTAGTTAACACAGGATGGAATGGAACAGGTAAGAGAATCTCTATTAAGGATACTCGTGGTATCATCGATGCTATCCTTTCAGGTGCTATCAAGACAGCTCCTACTAAGAAGATTCCTATGTTCAACTTCGAAGTACCTACAGAGCTTCCAGGTGTAGATTCAGGTATCCTTGATCCTAGAGACACATACGCAGACGCTTCTGAGTGGGAAACAAAGGCTAAGGATCTTGCAGAAAGATTTAACAAGAACTTTGTTAAGTATACAGGCAACGAAGCTGGTAAGGCTTTAGTAGCTGCTGGTCCTCAGTTATAATCAGAGACTTGTTATATAATATAACAGCTATAAGAGAATAGACTCTAAGATATTAAGAGCTCCATATACTTTGCTTATATAGCAGAGTGTGTGGAGCTTTTGTTATTGTAATTGGTTGAATAAAGTTAATATAAATTATATAATGATACTAGGGTCAAAAGGTCTAAACCCGCCTGAGCTCGCTCATAGGTGGATGAAAGACCTTGGGACCCGCCCCGATATGAGCATAAAAGTGGGATGAAAATCCCACGATATGCGAATATTGGGGTGGATTGTGGGAGTGCATAGCACGGAACAATCCGTAGGTATCAAAGTTGGAGGCTTTTGCCCCCGACATCATAATGATATAAGTATCAAAAGTAAATGTGGGATTAGATGGGGACTAATAATTTATTATAAAAATTTGGAGAAAATATGGAAGTAGCAATATGTGATGATAATAGTGCATATGTTGATATACTGTATAATTATGTGTGTAAATATGCGTATGAAAATAATATAGATATAAATATAAAGAAATATGAAAGTGGACTAAAACTTATAAATAGCGATGATAAATATGATGTTATATTGCTTGATATAGATATGCCATTTCTAGATGGAATAGAAGTAACGGCTCAGTTAAGAAGAAAAGGAATAGACGCAGATATAATAATTGTTACAGGAATAGAAAACAGAGTAAGGGATGCTTTTTATGTTGATGTAAATGATTATATTACAAAACCAGCTACATACAAGGACTTAGAGGTAGCATTTAATCATACATTGGAGAAGAAAAAGTTAAATAAAGAAGTTGTAGTGTATTACGATAGAAATAAATATAAATTGAAGCAAAAAGATATTGATTATATAAAGGCGTATAATGGTTACATTCTTATATATTCTTATGGTGTAGAGTATCGTCTGGATAAAGCTTTATCAGAATTTTTAAAATATATTGATGAAGATGTATTTTGTGTTATAAACAGAGGGATAGCTGTGAATTTATTAAGAGCAGAGATTGAATTATCAGATAAAATAAAAGTTATTATATCAGATGAAATATTTATCGTATCAAGGCGGCGCAAGAAAGAATTTATGGAAAAATATATAGAAAGTGATTTGAAATATACGAGAATAAAATAAGAGTAGGGGACTTT
>CAKRKK010000280.1 GCA_934358235.1 uncultured Lachnospira sp. | reverse complement strand
CTCTATGAATAATCTCATGTCTTCCTGGTCCGTTTGATACCATTGTTATAGGAGCTTCGATTTCCTTTTCAATAGTTTCTACATAGTTGCGGCATGCCTCTGGAAGATCTTCGTAGTTCTTGATTCCTCTTATATCACACTTCCAGCCTGGTAGTACCTTAAGTACTGGCTTAGCCTTCTCAAGCTCTGAAGTTGTTGGGAAGTCCTTAGTAACCTTTCCATCTATCTCATAGCCTACGCAGATAGGTATCTCATCAAGATATCCTAATACATCTACTACTGTAAGAGCAACCTCTGTTGTTCCCTGCATACGCACACCATAACGTGTTGCAACTGCATCAAACCAGCCCATTCTTCTTGGACGTCCTGTTGTAGCACCGAACTCGCCGCCATCACCGCCGCGTTTTCTTAACTCGTCAGCTTCATCACCAAATATTTCACTTACAAATGCACCTGCACCAACTGCTGATGAGTATGCCTTAACTACTGTAACTACATCCTGGATAGAAGCTGCTGGAATACCAGCACCAATAGCACCGTAAGGTGCAAGTGTTGAAGATGATGTAACCATAGGATATATTCCATGGTCAGGATCCTTAAGAGAACCTAACTGTCCTTCAAGAAGAATCTTCTTTCCATCCTTAAGAGCCTGATGAAGGAAGGCTGATGTGTCGCATACAAATGGCTTAACCATCTCCTTGTACTCCATAAGTGTATTAAATATATCCTCTTCCTTAAGAAGTGGCTTATGATAAAGATGCTCAAGCATAACATTCTTTAATGTACATACGTTAGCAATCTTTTCCTTAAGTGCTTCTTCATCTCCGAATAACTCACTAACCTGAAAACCAATCTTTGCATATTTATCTGAATAGAATGGAGCAATTCCTGACTTAGTTGAACCAAAGGACTTACCTGCAAGTCTTGCTTCTTCATATGTATCAAAATCAATATGATAAGGCATCATAATCTGTGCTCTGTCTGACACAAGAATCTTAGGCATTGGAACATTTCTGTCTGTAATGCTCTTAATCTCCTTTATAAGATAAGGAATGTTAAGGGCAACACCATTTCCGATAACACTTGTAATATGATTATAGAATACACCTGATGGAAGAAGATGTAATGCGAATTTACCATAATCGTTAATAATAGTATGTCCAGCGTTACTTCCTCCCTGGAATCTTACAACGATATCAGATTCCTCAGCAAGCATATCTGTAATCTTACCCTTACCTTCATCTCCCCAGTTAGCACCAACAATAGCTTTTACCATAGTTTCCTCCATTCTGCTAATACTTAAATATAGCATATAACTTTAGCCGCTTTATGAATATACATAAAACCACAACTGTTATAATAACACAAGTAAGCAGTTTCAAGCAATGGGTTTATGAAATAACTTTGCAAAATAACTTTATAATTAAATTTAGTTCCGCTTATACCCTTTACACAAACTGCAATACCCATCTTGAGTTCCTGCATTTCTTTTTATATAATGATGTAAGTGTCAAGAATATATACGAAAAGCTTGACGTACCTAACAGACGACAGGCTATTAAAGCCGCCCGCGAACTGCATATTTTAAGAAATTAAAGGATGACACACAATAATGAGCACCAGACGACATCATAGCAAAGCACCACTTACAACGCTTTTGCTATCATTAATCATACTAATTACATTATTTATTTTTTATTTTTTTGATAAACAGAGTGAAAGTCAATCCAATGCTTCTCTTTCTATGTCTGTTGATAACATTATAGAAACCTCATCGATTGAACCTGATTATATCAAGTCAGCAGATAACGAATACTCCATAAGCAGTCTTGACATGAATAACTATCCAGACAGCTTCAGGCTTGACATTCCTTACATAAGCCAGTATCCAGAGCTGCCTACCGGATGTGAAATAACCTCTCTTGCTGAGGTTCTTCACTATCTTGGTTACAGCATAGATAAAGAAACTCTTGCAAGGGATTATCTTGATATGAAAGACAAGGCAACCAACGGCTGCTTCGTGGAATACTTCTGGGGTTCTCCCTGGAAGGCTTCTGGCAGCGGCTGCTTTGCACCTGCCATCGCCAATGCTGCCAATTCCTTCTTTAAAGCTAATGGTGCTTTACATTCAGCTTATATTATGAGCTATCAGCCACCTGAAATGTTATACGCACAGCTATCTAAAGGTCACCCTGTTATTGTGTGGACATGTTTTGATTACAGCGTTAAAGAGATTAAATATAACGAGGTTGTTCTTGATGACGGAACTGTATTTACATGGCCAAGAAATGAACATTGTGTAGCTC
>CAKRKK010000279.1 GCA_934358235.1 uncultured Lachnospira sp. | reverse complement strand
GCGAATATTGGGAAGAATTGTGGGAGTGCGTAGCACGGAACAATTCGTAGGTATCAAAGTAGGGGGCTTTTGACCCCGACATCATATAATGATAGAAATAAAGCTAGAAAGCAGGAATTATGAGATATACAATAGATACACATACGCACACACTTGTAAGTGGACATGCATATAATACAATAGATGAAATGGCAGCATATGCTGCGGATATTGGTGTTACGCATCTTGCAATAACGGATCATGCACCTAAGATGCCGGGAAGTGCAGGCATACTATATTTTTCTAATATGAAAATAATTCCAAGGTTAAAATATGGTGTCAGAATATATATGGGCTGTGAAGCCAATATTATGGATTACGACGGAAATATAGATTTAAAAGAATATGGGCTAAAGGGCTGCGATGTTGTTATAGCGAGCCTGCATATTCCCTGCATAAGACCAGGAAGTATGGAACAGAATACGAATGCTCTTGTCAGGGCTATGGATAATCCATATGTTAATATAATAGGCCATCCGGATGATTCAAGATATCCTGTTGACTATGAAGTTCTTGTAAGAGCTGCTAAGGAAAAGCATGTGCTTCTTGAACTGAATAATACATCTCTTAATCCTGATGGACCAAGGCAGGGAGCTTATGAGAATGATGTAAAAATGCTTACGCTCTGTAAACAACACGGTGTGAGTATATCTATTGGCAGTGATGCACATATAAAAGAAGGAATATGCAGCTTTGAAAGGGCATATCAGGTTATAAAGGAAACAGACTTTCCTGAGGAGCTTATAGTTAACAGCAATTATAAATTATATGAGGAATACATCGGCTGCCGCAGGTGAGTGAAAGAAGGTTATGGTATTTTTGATAAATGTATTTACTGTAAAACTTTAATGTGATAAACTGTTGAAATGAAATGCAGTAATCAATTAGATTGATTAATTAGATTGATGAAAGAATTATTATGGAAGCATGTATATATATGCAGAAATGGGGATTATTATGAATGACAAGCTGAAGTCAAAGGAAGTAGAACAGCTTTTTAAAGCTATATTAAGTTTAAATGATGTCAAGGAATGCTATGATTTCTTTGAAGATGTATGCACAATCAATGAACTGCTGTCGTTAGCACAAAGATTCGAGGTTGCCAGAATGTTAAGGGAACAGAGAACATATCTTGAAATCGCAGAAAAGACAGGAGCTTCAACTGCTACAATAAGCAGAGTTAACCGTTCTCTAAATTATGGCAATGATGGTTATGACAGAGTGTTTAAGAGACTTGGAATAAATGTAGAGCAGGCAGCAGAAGATAAATAGCAACACAATTATAAACACATTGCAGATGGCTGCATATGTCACATTGATAAAGTTGTGGACATATGAAATGCAATGTGTTTTTTATTTTTGCAATGGAGTCTTATTCCTGAAAAGCTTTATTAGCAATACAAAAATACTAATACTATATCATCATACTACATCATCATCAATAAAGCACTTGATATATAGTTTTTAATACTATATAATATGTACTATGGATTTTATTATATCCTTAAACAGATTAAGGCTCTGCGGGGATTTAATAGAATAGTATTGAGGCAGGAGTAATATATTATGAATAAGAATAATCAGGAATTTGTCAATACATTATTAAAAAGGCTTGTGAAGCTTAACTATATTAAACCAGGCGATGTTCCTAATATAGATTTATATATGGATCAGGTAACAACATTTATGGATGAGCATTTATCAGATGTTAAAAGACACGCGGATGATAAGATACTCACTAAAACTATGATTAATAATTATACAAAGAATAATCTGTTACCACCTCCGGTTAAGAAAAAATATTCAAAAGAGCATATATACGTACTTACATTTATATATTACCTGAAGAATATATTATCAATAAGCGATATCCAAAAGCTTCTTAATCCACTTACGGATAAGTTTTTTGCTACTGAGGATATGCCGGATCTTGATACAATATACAAGGAAATATACAATCTGGAAAAGCTGCAGATTGAAACCCTTTCTAAAGACGTATTAGGAAGAACAGAGCTTGCCAAGGAAGCATTTGTTGATGTGGAATCAGAAGAGGACAGAGATTTTCTTCAGCTTTTTACGTTAGTATGTCTGCTCAGCTTTGATGTATATATGAAAAAGAATATAATAGAAAGTCTTATAGACGATTATACTAATAGTCTTAATACAGAGGGAAGAACAAGAACTAAGAGTGAGCTTAAGGAAGAAAGAAAAGAGGCAAAGGAAGAGGCCAGGGAAGCAAAGAGAGCAGCAAAGCAGAAAAAATGATAGTTACCAC
>CAKRKK010000278.1 GCA_934358235.1 uncultured Lachnospira sp. | reverse complement strand
TGAGGTGTTTCGATATAACCAGGTCCAATACCATTACACTGGATATTGTACTGACCATACTCAGAACAGATATTTCTTGTAAGCATCTTAAGACCACCCTTAGCAGCAGCGTAAGCAGATACTGTCTCGCGGCCTAACTCTGACATCATAGAGCAGATGTTAATAATCTTACCATGACCTCTTTCAATCATTGATGGAATAACTGCCTTAGAAACGATGAATGGTGCATTAAGATCAACATCAATAACCTGTCTGAATTCAGCAGCAGTCATATCGCACATAGGGATTCTCTTGATAATACCAGCGTTGTTAACAAGAATATCAATAGGAGCTACTTCCTTAGTAATCTGAGCTACCATAGCATTAACCTGTTCTTCATTAGTTACATCACATACATAACCATGAGCGTCAATACCAGCCTCCTTATAAGCTGCTATTCCCTTATCTACTAATTCCTGCTTAATATCGTTGAATACGATTGTTGCGCCAGCCTTAGCCATTCCGCTAGCGATAGCGAAACCGATACCATAAGAAGCACCTGTAACTAAAGCAACTTTTCCTTCAAGTGAAAAATTTACTGACATTTTAAATTCTCCTTTTCTCTTAATATTATATCAATGAACTCCAGAATATATAAATACAGAATTATCTGTATTATATATTCTATGAGAATCATCCTTACTGAATATGATAATATCTGTTACTGCTGCTATATGAACTAAATCAGCATGTATACATAATATTATCTAAGATCCTTCATATCTACATCATCCATATCATCGAAGTCCTGATTCTCTCCAACCATACCCCATATGAATGTATATGCATGAGTTGCTGAAGCTGAATGTATAGACCAGCTTGGTGAAATAACAGCCTCTTCATTTCTCATAACGATATGTCTTGTCTCTGTTGGCTCACCCATATAATGGAATACAACAGCATCTTCTGGAACTTCAAAGTAAAGATATACTTCCATTCTTCTGTCATGTGTATGACATGGCATTGTGTTCCATACACTACCTGGCTCCAGACAAGTCATACCCATCTCTAACTGACAGCTTTCAACCTGTCCAGGAAGAATATACTTGTTAATAGTTCTGTGGTTTGCACTTTCAAGGCATCCAAGCTCTTTCTTATTCTCTGGTAAAATATCCTTAGCTGGATCAATAAATACTGTAGGATATGTCTTATGTGCTGGTGCACTATTAAGATAAAACTTAGCTGGATTCTTAGGATCCTCACTCTTAAAGGAAATATCCTTAGCTCCCATTCCTATGTACATACCATCTTTATACTTAAAGTTATATTCCTTGCCATCAACAGTAACTGTTCCGTTACCACCGATATTGATTATACCCATTTCTCTTCTTTCAAGGAAATACTTAGCTCTTAATTCTGCGCCTGCTTCAAGCACAAGTTCTTTATTAACTGGTGTAGCAGCTCCTACTATAATTCTGTCAATCTGGCTATAGATTGTCTTAATCTCGTCAGCAACGAATAAATTCTGAATTAAAAAGTCATGTCTTAATCTGTCTGTGTCATAATTCTTGACATCAGCAGGATTAGCTCCTGGTCTTACTTCCATCTTAATTCTCCCTTTCTATATTACATTATCTGGGATTGATATTACATATGCAAATCATTCTTTGTACTTAAACATCATTTTATCCCTTTATTTATAATAATATCATCATTTACATATTTTTACAACTAATAATTCTCTTAATAAGAATATCTGTATTAACAATTTCCCTCTGGATTTCAAATGCTTTGACAATTAATGCTTCTGCCTCACTAATTTTGTTAAAATCATTTGCATATATCGTCGCTATACTCTCTCCTTTTTTCACAAAGCTGCCCACCTTCTTTGATAGAACAACTCCAACTGAATGATCTATTATATCATCTTTATTCTGCCGTCCACCACCAAGAAGCATAGCTGCCTCTCCTATCAATTCAGACTGTATACTTTGCACATATCCTTCATAAGCTGATTTAACCTGTACGATATAATCTGCCTTTACGAAGCTGCCACAATCATCAAACACACTTATATCGCCACCCTGTCTTTTAACAAACTCAATAAACTTTGCATATGCGCTTCCATCCTTAATAGTATTTAAAAGCATATTAACCGCTGCAATCCTGTCTGTTGATATATCAGAAGCAATAAGCATCTGTGCTCCTAATTCCAGACAGAGCTCCAGCAGATCCTTTGGTCCATTGCCTTTAAGCACATCAACAGCCTCTTTTACTTCAAGTGCATTACCAACTGCATATCCAAGTGGTTCATTCATATCAGATATAACAGCTATTGTATTC
>CAKRKK010000277.1 GCA_934358235.1 uncultured Lachnospira sp. | reverse complement strand
GAATAGTATAATTGCTTAAAAATTAAATGGGATAAAAGTGGCTTTAAGTTGTATGTTTACTGGTGATAAGTTACATTAAGTTATAACAAAAAATGAAAAAGCCACCTGTATTAAAAAAATGCAGTACAATCTGAGATGATTGTACTGCATTTTTTGAGTTGTGCGCCTAGCGGCGCACGTTTCTAACGGATTAAAGTCCCGAATCCGATCGGTAGTGGGAATGATATAGCCGAAAGCGAGGTAAATCTGTTTCAGAAAACTGAGCCAAAACTGAACCAGCGAAGGTTTTGGAAGCTAGGATGTGCTCAAAATGGATATTATTTTGATCTTGTCATTGAAAGTCGTATATTCAACGATATAAAGTAATCAGTATGTTTCAAAACGCCAGAAATACAGTACTTATACGACTTTGAGATAACATCAAATTATCATAGCTTATCATAAAAGGTGTAAAATTGGTGTAGTAGATTAGAGAGAAAAGCAAAGAAAGCACCTGTTGACTGGGATAGTTTTGTTATTCCAAGCGAAATAGGACAGCTTGTTGATGAACTGTAATAATAAACAAAGCACCAACGGAAAGAGTGTATCTTTCTGAAGGTGCTTATTTTGCTAGATAGATATGAGGACGTGGGAGAGAATCTGCGTCCTTTTTAATGCGGATAAATGTGATAGATGGTATAATAAAAAGAATTGGTGGATTAAATTTGTTGATTACACCATTGGGAGATATAGAAATATATGAGGTGTATATTATGGGAAACGAATCAGGTGAATGGATTATGCATGGCATGAAGTGGAACAACCCGGAATGCATCCATTCTGTAGATGAAGCAATCGAATATATTAATAAGGTGGGATTTTTACCATTGTTCAAGAATGACATAGATGGATTTTCACTTGAAGAAAGAACTGTTCCAGAGTACTGGTGGAGTGATGATCCAGAGATTGATCCATGGATGTGGCGGGCTATTATAGCAAGGCGGCATGATATCGTCTATGGAAAGTTCTTTGATAAGAAGGCAGGATTTATATCAAAAAAGTGGCTTCCTGTCTTTGCTAATTATCGCCGGGATGGATATGATTTTGATGCATTATATGATGATGGGAAAGCTCCTAATAAGCATAAAAAGATAATGGTCAATTTTATGGAAAACAATGCTGATTCAGAGATTTATTCCAATGAATTGAAAAAACAAGCTGGATTTGGTAAGGATGGAGAAAAGGGATTTGATGGTGCTATAACGAATCTTATGATGCAGACCTATCTGTGCAACTGCGATTTTAAGAAGAGAGTGAATAAGAGAGGTATTGAATATGGATGGGATGTTGCAGTATATTCATCCATTGAGCATATCTATGGATACGATTATGTGACTTCCTGTTATAAGGATAATCCACAGGACTCATGGAAACAGCTTGTAGACTATATGCATAAGATGTATCCGGAGGCAACGGATAAGCAGATAAGAAAAATATTAAAGTAACACAGGCAGTAATAAGGAGGTGTCGCAATGCCATTTAAGATTGTCCGCAACGATATAACAAAGGTAAAAGCAGATGTAATCGTAAATACTGCCAATTCCAATCCGATATGTGCAAGTGGCACGGACTTAGCAATATATGAGGCAGCAGGAAAAGAAAAACTTCTCGCTGAAAGAGCAGGTATCGGTAAGATTGCAAGAGGTGATATAGCTGTTACAGGTGCATATAACCTAAATGCAAAATATATTATTCATACAGTAGGACCGGTATGGACGGATGGATTGCACCATGAATTTGAAATTCTGGAGGACTGCTATCGTAAATCATTGCAAAAAGCATTGGAACTTAAGTGCGAGAGCATTGCATTTCCATTAATTTCGACAGGAGTATATGGATTTCCGAAGGATAAGGCATTACAGATTGCTGTGTCAGTATTCAGCCAGTTTCTTACCGAAAATGAAATTGAAATTATATTGGTAGTGTTTGATAAAAGGTCTTTTCAGCTGTCCGGTCAGATTGTAGGTGATATTGATTCCTACATAGATGCTAATTATGTCAGGGAAAGTCATAGAAAAGAATATCCGGTGCGAAGCAGAAGCAACGCTCGCATGAGAGAATTGCAAGAGGAAGCGTTCTATGAGGAAATGCTTCAAAGAGAAGCAGAAGATAACTATCCACTTGAGGAAGATACAGGGTTAGCAAAGCCTTGTATGCTGTCAGCAGACATTTCTTTGGAAGACCAGCTTGCAAATATTGGCGTTTCATTTCATATAAAATTGGTCCGGTGATTCGTGATATCCGTAAGGACAAAGGACTTCTCATTGAAGAGGTTGCTGCTAAAACTG
>CAKRKK010000276.1 GCA_934358235.1 uncultured Lachnospira sp. | reverse complement strand
GGTATAGTTACACCAGGAACAGCCATCATACTTACTACATCATTCTCAATAAATGACTGGATACCTGTTCTATTGCCAGGTCCGCCATCCTTTCCTATAAATGTACCTGCATTAACATTATCTATTGTACCATTGCTTCCACCCTCAAGGCTTATAGTTCCATCATTAACGCCATCACCTAATATTGCATTAACTGGATTGACAGGTGTTTCAACTGGTGCAACCATTATATTAACAAGTGCACTTGCAGAAAGCTTTGTTACTATATAATTAGGTGACATTATATTAAAGCTTACTCCCTGATATACTTCAAAATCATCATTGTAACGGATAGTTATATCTGTTTCTACAAGATAAACAACCTTTTCTGGTACTAAGGATGTATCAATAACTTCTGTTTCAAATGGCTTTTCAAATGTAACATCATTATCATATATCTTAGTTATCCTGTTATATTCATTACCAGCTACAACAAAATCTCCTTCCATAAAACCACTTACATTCTTGGCTGTATAGGTTGCAGGCTGTTCTTTTGACTGCTCTAATAACTGCATCTTTTTCTTTGTAACAGAGGTAAGGCATACCTGAATCCTGTTACCCCACTTACCTTCGTTAGCTGCCTCAAGTGTAAGTATACCCATTGTCTTAGCCGCTTTCTTAGCATCAGAAGGTATAACTCGTGAAATATAACAGCGTGTACCACCATTTGCAAAGAACTGCTCTACACTGTTTGCAAGAAATCTGTACTCACCATATTCAAATTCACTTAAAAATCCACCATACTGTTTTACAAAACTTGAAAAATTAGTAATTAATACAGGAGCCCCAACTGTCTGTCCTTTCTCTGCAAGACCGACAAAGCCTGCTGTACTTGTTCCAACACCTTCTATTGAACGAGGTGCACTGTCGTATTCTTCGACATATACTCCTGGTGATAAATATTCTGCCATTTTATCCTCATTTCTACGCACTTTTAACTTTTAACGAAACCACACAAAATGCGTTAAAATAATGATTTCGCATTGTCACCTTATATAATTACTTTCTTCTGGCCTGTGTTGGTAATTGTTATAATACCTCTTCCCATTCCACACATGAGCCGCGATGAATTACACAATACCGGTTTACCAGCTACTATTATCTTGGACTTGTCTGCTGACCAGGTCCCTCCTGGAATAAACCCACAAGGCTGTGGTGTAAGTACACCTAATGCCGCCGCTGTTGCCGAAGCCACCTGTGGATTAAGCAATGATGAACATAACCCGAAAGAAGATATATTAACGCCGGGCTTTACATCCATAATCGTTGCTGCTAACTTGCCACATACCATGCATTTGCTTTGTGAGGCAGCTATTAATTGAGATGGATTAGAACCAAACGAACAGGTAATCATCGCTCCGTTTACAACAACTTCTCCCATTTGTCCTCCCTTCTTTTATTCTGGTAATCCGACAGCACATTTACTGTAATGTCAGATAATATATATCATAGGAATTATCACATTAATAAGATTAGAAAGTAATTCTTATTAAGGATTTTCCCATAAAGCAAAGTAATATATTATTTGTTTAAAAACTTATCAACCAAAGTGTCAGATGCATTATAAATATCATTAGTATATATAACAGCATAGCTGCTTCCCTTAATATATTCACAATAACAGCCAAATTCCTTAATAGCATAATCCTCTGGAATCTGAAGGGTATTCTTTAACTTAGATACCCCATCCATCTCTACTTTAGCTCCATCCTGTCTTTGGACACTATTATTAAAAAGATGGAACTTATAGAAGTTATAACCATTTTGCAGGGTTGCCTCTTTTAAGCTGTCAATATATACATATCTATAACCTTTAACTAATGCCAGATTTTCTAACGCTACATAATGAACTGCTCCATCTTTTATAGTTTCATACACATAACTATTATTATAGTTATACATATATCCAGCATATGAAACTGCTATCTGCTGTATTTTGGCACTATTTATATAATCTGCATACTGGCTTATAGCTACTACTATCTCTGCCTGCTCTTTTTCTGAAAGCTGTGAAAATACATCTCCATACTGTTCTTTTATAATACCCGATATCTTATCTTCATTCAAATCATTTCCAGAAAATAAATCTGAATTATTAACTATAATCTCTTCAATATTGTTTATTGTACTTTTAACAGTATCCTTATCATTCTGGTCAAGATTATCGCTTAGATAAAGCTCTGCTGTAAGCTTCTGGTATATCTCTTTTAGAGCATTCTTGGCTGTTTCAGGACTAAAATCCATTACTTCTTCAATAGCCGAAACATTTGAATTAACAACCGCCAATTCCTTATTATCAATAGCTTCCAAAGCATTATTCTTGTAATCTTCTATAC
>CAKRKK010000275.1 GCA_934358235.1 uncultured Lachnospira sp. | reverse complement strand
GGATCTTAGCTCAGCTGGGAGAGCATCTGCCTTACAAGCAGAGGGTCACAGGTTCGAGCCCTGTAGGTCCCATTTAGAACGAAAGTTCTAATATATATTTTCTTTTTGTGGCGAGATAGCTCAGTTGGCTAGAGCACACGGTTCATACCCGTGGTGTCGTGGGTTCAAATCCCTCTCTCGCTACTTTTTTTATGTCTAAAAATCTCTCTGAAACCCCATAAATACTGAAAGAAAGGAGAGATTGTATATCATTGATTCATTTCAGACTTGTAGAGGTAACACAAAACATTTGTTCTGTAATAATAATTGAAAAAGAGATATAATTTTGATAGTGTCTATCATTATTATATCTCTTTATTATTATCCTGATGTCTCTTTTTTCTACACCAGCTTTTTTTATTTTAATTTCTATCAAACTTACTATCTATTATCTTCTGCTATATAACCTAAGTACAAAAAAGACAGCTTCTATATCTTATTTCTGACATAAAAGCTATCTTTCCTAAATTCCTTCTGCAGGAAGCATTTAACATTTAATAAGTTTTAAAAAATCAATCTTGGATATGATATCCAGCAGTCTCCATATCTTCTTTTAATTGTTCAACTGATATTCCAAGCTTTTCTGCTCCTGCCTCTGGTGTAATCATTCCTGACTGAATAAAATCATATGTTGCAAATATTTTTCCTTGTTCAATTCCTCTTTCAATTCCTTGCTCAATTCCTTGCTCAATTCCTTGCTCAATTCCTCGCTCAATTCCTCTTTCTTCAATCGCTTCACTTAAATTACACATGGAGCTCACCTCACTTTCCAATTCCTTAGACATCTGAATACCATATTCTTCTTCAAGCATCTGTTTCTTTTTATCTGCCTTTATCTTATCTGATAACAATGTAGACAGCATGCTTATCAGTGTATTCTGCGAATTTATCGTATTCTGTGAATTAAGATTAATAAATACAGTTGACATTAAATCATAACGACCTGTCGCTATGTCCGCATCCGTTGCATTCTGTGGATATAATACAGTAGGTTTTATAGAATATTCAACTATCGAATCTGCTACCTTCTTATAAGAATGCTTTCGTTCTGGTGCATTCATACATATCCAGATTGAATATACCTTCTTAACACCATCATAATTATCTGCTGTATATTCAACATCCATCTGCTGTGATATAAGCCTTGCCGGATATACAATGCCTCTTGTCACCAGATCATAACCCGGATAAAACGACTTCTGTGCTTCAATATTAACATACAGCTTCTGTCTGTCACCATCATTAGTTACAGCATAGAATATTATATCAAAATACATCCTGCCTTCGCCAGGTATCCTGCTCTCATTCTCAAGTGCACTCACAGCCTCCGGACGGACACTTCGTGCTGCTATCTCTGGCTCCCCATCTATTGCAGCTTTAGCAGCATCAATAGAATAATCCATAAATTCCTTGACTGCATATTTTAATATATATGCAAGAATACTTTTGTCTTTCAGAATCCGCCTGACATGTTCATCGTATTGTATCTTGTCCCTGGCAGAATCAATCGCATTAGATATATATGCTTCTTTTTCTTTCATTTTTCCTCCATTCTCTCATAATATGCTACCACTTACATCATCAGAGAAATAACACACTACATACCGCCCTCTATTGCTTTAAGCTTTTCCCTCTCGCTTATGTAAACAGCTAACTTTGTATACTATTTATCGTATCAGTATATAATAGTTGTACTCACAAATCAACATATATATTATCCATATTTACGTCTATCTTTTAATATTCATTTCTGACATAAAAGCTATTTTTCTTAAATTCTTATATAATTATTCTCTTTTATACAGTAAGACTTTTTTCTAATAGTTCTTTGGCCGCATCATATTGTTTACGTGATTTTTTAGCTATTTCGCAGGCCTCGTCAATACTACCTGTACTTCTAGCTATATTCTCAATAATTTCAACAAGCACCTCTGCCGCTCTTTCATCCGCATATTCTTTCGCATATTCCTTTGCATAATCTTTTATTATATCACACATAGAATCCACTCCCTTCCCAACATTCTTAAAGAATGATAGTCTTTCTGACAATTCTGGAAACTTATTGCTATTAATCTCCTTTTGCAGGAAGCATTTCATAAGTTCTCCAACATCTGTATTATCGGTATCTGCATACTGTGTGTTAACAAATATACGTCTTAAACCATCATCAACTACTGTATTAGTTTCCATTATAATCGAATTAATATGATAGATTGTTCTTTCCGACCTAAATACATCATACTCCGAAATATACACAATTACAACATCTGGTATCTCCTGGCATACCGCCTTCGATTCTGCTAACTTCTTAAACATAGCATCATCTATTGGCCTTAGTTGCCTTACT
>CAKRKK010000274.1 GCA_934358235.1 uncultured Lachnospira sp. | reverse complement strand
ATAGCTGAGGTTACAGCAGGAGTTCCCGCTCTTAGCTGGCTTGGATATGGACAGACATTCGGAGTCGGGGCTTTGGAAAGCCCGGTTATTCTGAATTTAGGATTTCTGGTACTTACATTTTCAATTCAGCTTAAGATAACGATAGCAAGTATTATTGGCGTTATACTGGCTATCATAGCCTATAAGGTTATATAGATTAAGTCTTATCGAAAGATTTATGAGTGATAATTTAATATGTGAAAAAGATGAAATTAAGGATCTTAGACCTTACGAAAAGTGTATGGAGCTTGGAGCTAACAGCCTGACGGATACTGAGCTTATAGCAGCTATAATAAAAACAGGTACGGTTGGTAAAACAGCAAAAGAGCTTGCAGAAGAAATGCTTAAGAGCTTTGGTGCTAAAGGGCTTACCGGGCTTATGGATCTGTCCTTAGCCGAGCTTATGGATATTAAGGGTATAGGCAGGGCTAAGGCAGCACAGCTTAAGTGTATATGCGAGCTGTCCAGACGTATAGCAAAGAAACAGGCAGGCCAGAAGCTGGATTTTTCCTCACCGGCTGCAATAGCAGAATATTATATGGAGGATATGCGCTATCTGGCAAGGGAAAGACTGATTCTTATTATGCTTGACAGCAGACTGAATCTTATAAAGGATTCAGTACTGTCAGTTGGCACCGTGAATAGTTCGCTTGTGTCACCGGCAGAAATATACTATGAGGCCTGTAGAAACAGGGCTGTTAATATTGTGCTTATGCATAATCATCCAAGCGGCGATTCACATCCCAGCAGGCAGGATATAGAGGTTACAGTACAGGTGGTAAGGGCAGGAGAGCTTCTTGGGATACATCTTATAGATCATATAATTATTGGAGATAATAATTACACAAGTCTGAATGAACAGGGCTGTCTTTCATAAGCCTGACTAAAAGACGGCAGACTGTTCAGGACACAGGAAAGGAAAAGATATGTCTAACGTATATGGTATTGATATTGGCACAAGTAATTTTAAGATGTGCTGCAAGGAAAAGGATACAATTCTTAATGAAAAAAATATAATAGCAATTGCTAACAAAAAGGAACTGCTTGCTTTTGGTGATGAAGCTTATGAAATGTATGAGAAAGCACCAGAAAATATAGAGGTATCATTTCCAGTTAAGTTTGGTGTTATAGCAGATATTGAGAATATGCAGACTTTATTATTGAATTTCTTTAATAAGGTTAATGATGATAAGAAGAATTCTGGTAATAATGATTTCTATATTGCGGTTCCAACAGATGTCACAGAGGTTGAGAAGAGAGCTTTTTATGAGCTTGTAGCAGATTCTAAGGTGAAGGCTAAGAATATATATATAGTTGATAAGCCGGTTGCAGATGCAATAGGTGCTGGAATAGATGTTACAAAGTCGAGAGGTGTTATGATGGTAAACATCGGCGCTGAGACAACAGAAATATCAGTACTTTCTCTTGGTGGTATTGTTATAAGCAAGTCTATTAAAATTGGTGGAAACAAGTTAGATGACTGTATCATCAATAATGTAAGAAAAGTATATAATCTTGTTATAGGCAGTAAAACAGCAGAAGGACTTAAAAAAGAACTTGGAAGCGCAGTTAAAGTTGATGAAACTTTTGCACCAGGCTTTGGACGTAACGTATTATCAGGACTGCCTGTTAGTGTTGAAATATCATCCGATGTTGTATACAATGCAATAGTTGATGCACTGCATTCTATTATGGATGCAATAAAGGTTATATTAGAAAGAACCCCACCAGAACTCGCAGCCGATATAATAAAGGATGGTGTTTATGTGTCAGGTGGTACATCACAGATTAATAATCTTGAAAAGTTCATCAAGCAGGAAACTAATCTTAATGTCAATATTGTTGACCAGCCTTCTGAAAGTGTTGTAAGAGGTCTTATTGGAGTAGTGACTAATCCACAGTTTGCTAAGATTGCTTATACTCCACAAGATAGAAACTATGACTAAGAATAAGTGAGGATTAAAATGAAAAAGAAAGTATCTTCATTCATGACATCCAAGTATATTTTAATAGTATTGACTGCAATCTGTCTTATATTTATATCAACCAGCTTCTTTACTGATAAACTGGTTGCACCATTAAGAAATGCAGTATCTATGGTAGTAGTTCCTCTTCAGAAGGGAATGAATAATCTTGGACTCTGGACTTATGATAAGTACACTACACTTCAGGAAATATCTGTGGTTCTTGATGAGAATAAGGAACTAAAGAGCAAGGTGGATGAGCTTACAGAGGAAAACAATCAGTTAAGGCAGGATACTTATGAACTCACAAGATTAAGAGAGTTATATGAACTGGATGAGAAATATCCTGGATATACAAAGGTTGGAGCAAGAATTATAGAGGTTACTTCAGATAAC
>CAKRKK010000273.1 GCA_934358235.1 uncultured Lachnospira sp. | reverse complement strand
GCTTTGGTGACTGGAGAATAGCAACAGCAGTTCTTACAGGAGTTATGGCAAAGGAAAGTGTAGTATCAACAATATCGATACTTTTTGGCAGTACAGCAGAGATAATAGGAGCAGTTGCACCAGCAGGTGTATTGGCATTTCTTGTATTCTGTCTGTTATATACACCATGTATAGCGGCTATTGCAGCAATTAAAAGAGAGCTTGGTGGAAGATATGCAGCAGGAGTAGTGATAATGCAGTGCGGTATAGCCTGGATAGCTGCGTTAATCACGCACACAATATTCATGGTTTTGTTATGACATTATTAAATGTATTATGCAAATGTATTAAAATAAAAACATTGCAAATAAGGCTTATTGATGATATTATATCAACAATATATATAATTCCCTGAGGGAGTAATCGGCATATAGTATGCAGTTATATCGACATAATGGTTAATGTTTAATCACACGGTTATTTATAACCCGGTATTACTTTAAATGATGAGACTCAAGGACAGTAAGAGCGTTTCACTCATGCTGTCCTTGAGTTTTTTTTACACAGGTAATAGTAAGAAGCAGCTTAAGCATAGCATTAGACACGTAAAGAATGCAGGGAAATAACATTAAGAAGTGAAGCACATAGCAGAAAAATATTATGCTAAAAATATGTGCAGAAATGAGGATTATTATTATGAGTATTATTGAGTTACTTATCCTGGCCATAGGTCTTTCAATGGATGCGTTTGCTGTATCAATATGCAAAGGTCTGTCACTTGGTAAGATAAAGGTGAAGCACATGTGTATAGCAGGTCTGTGGTTTGGTGGATTTCAGGCACTTATGCCGCTTATAGGTTATTATCTGGGCAGCTTCTTTGCAGATATGATAACAAAGTATTCACATTGGGTAGCATTTATTTTACTTTTATTTATTGGTGGAAACATGATAAAGGAAGCATTTGGAGAGGAAGAGAAGGTTGATGCAGATATGGATGCTAAGAGTATGTTCATGCTTGCAGTTGCGACCAGTATAGATGCACTTGCAGTTGGTGTTTCACTTGCTTTCCTTAAGGTTAGCATAATTCCGGCAGTATCGTTTATTGGCTGCGTAACTTTCGTCTGTTCAGCGGCAGGTGTTAAAATAGGCAGTATGTTTGGTGATAAATATCAGTCAAAGGCAGAGCTGTGTGGTGGTATAATACTCATATTAATAGGTGTAAAGCTTCTGCTGGACGGACTTGGCATATTATAAGGCTTCATAGCATTTATGATGGCTTATAGAGCTGAGGTGTCAGGAAAGGAGTGAAGAGTTAAAGTATTAAAAAGTATTGAAAAGTATTAAAAAGTATTCAAATATTTAAAATATGCAGTATGCATGGAAAAGAGGTTTAAATGAAAGAGATTATGATTGCTTTATTGTTACTTATTATTGGTTTTGTGCTTCTTATAAAGGGAGCAGATTTCTTTGTAGATGGCAGCTCATCCGTAGCTAAAAGATTAAGGGTGCCATCTATGATTATCGGACTTACAATTGTGGCTATGGGTACCAGCCTTCCTGAATGTGCTGTCAGCGTTACAGCATCACTTAGCAATAATAATGCACTTGCAGTAAGTAATGTAGTTGGTTCTAATATATTCAATCTTATGGTTGTCTGCGGTGTGTGCGCTTTGTTTGTGCCACTTGCAGTATCAACAGATACCTTAAAGAAGGAATTTCCATTTTCTATAATATGTGCAGTTCTTCTTGTAATAATGGGAAATATAGGGATGCTGTTAGGAAGGATAGATGGAATAATATTCTTAATTCTATTTGCAGTATATCTTGGTTATATGATTAAATCAGCACTAAATGCAAGAAATTCAGCAATAAGCAGGGAGCTGGAGGAAGAGGTCAATGAGGAAATAAAGATATTACCTGTATGGCAGTGTATAGTATATATTATAGGTGGTGCGGTAGCGATAAAGTATGGTGGCGACCTGGTAGTTAATGGTGCATCAACCATCGCTTCCAGTCTTGGCTTAAGCCAGAATCTTATAGGACTTACCGTAGTAGCACTTGGAACAAGCCTTCCTGAGCTGGTAACTTCAATAGTTGCAGCAAAGAAAAACGAGGTTGATATGGCACTTGGTAATGTAATTGGTTCAAATATTTTTAATATACTTCTTGTGCTTGGTATAGCAGGAGCTATAAGCCCGGTTGTGTTCATAACAGAAAATATTATCGATATAATAATACTTATAGTCATGAGCGTTGTTGTATGGATATTTGCATGGTCAAAGAAGAAGCTTGTAAGATGGCAGGGAGCGGCTATGCTTGTATCATATGCAGTTTACCTGGTATATATTTGTATACGTTAGTTTAACCCTGAATATTATAAAAAATATTGCATAACAGATAATTTACAGCATATATTGCATAATAT
>CAKRKK010000272.1 GCA_934358235.1 uncultured Lachnospira sp. | reverse complement strand
AAAGTGATTGGAAAAGTATTGATATTGGAGGTGGATTCTTAAATTGGAAAGAAGATATTCATTAAAGAAAAACAGAATAAAAAATTCGTACTATAGCAATATCAAAATAAATGAAGATGGATCATTTAACAGACTTAAAGATAATAAAGAAGCGGTTATATTAGTTCAGGAAATAGATGGTGCAAAGAACGATAACCAGTGGGGACGTTTCTTTATGGAGGTCAGTAAAGATGTAGGTGTTGTATATATAGTACATATATTTGCAATGAACCAGACAGAATTCCTAAGAAAAGGTACTAAGGTAAAAGTATCAGAGTTTCTTATGGATGAAACCATTGATAAAGAGATAAAGCATAACTTTTTAAATCAGGTTGGACAAGTTGTTAAGATCAATAAAAATGATATACTGCTGTATCCACTTAAAGGCAGATATTTATGGGTATATATTGAATTTCGCAAGGCTGGAAGCTTTTGCTGCAATAATATGAGAGTAGATGTTGTCGGTGATAATTTTATGGAAACCTTTCCGGAGGTTTACAGGGAAAGAGATAGCTTCTTTCATAGATACTTATCGGTATTTTCAAGTATTTATAATGACTTTCAGGAAAAAATCAATACGGCAACGGAAATTCTTGATATAGACAAAGCACCCGTAGAATTGTTTGAGATATATGCAGGTTGGTTTGGCATTGATTTTAAGGGTGGATTTATGCAAGAAGAGAAAATCCGTCTGTTTATGAGTGAACTATATAACCTTGTGAAGAAAAAGGGAACTGTTGAATGTCTTGAGAGGGCAGCCGAGATAATTCTTGGAGAGAAACCTGTAATTATAGAAAGAAATCAGGTGCATAAGGAAAAGAATATTGAAAAACAGAAGATTATAGATGAGTTATATGGTAATTCCATGTATGATGTTCTTTTGCTTACTACTATTGATATTAATGAAGATAAAAAAGCACAGCTTGTATATTTCTTAGAGCAGTTTACGCCAATAAGGTGCAATATGAATGTTATATTCTTAAAGGACTATGGCAATATGGATAAGTATACATATCTTGGAGTGAATGCTGTGTTAAGCGATGAAGCAACAGGTGTACTGGATGATAATGCGGAGCTTGACCAGATGGTATTTTTAAAGTGATTCATATAACTGGTGTAATTAGCAACACCCCGTAATAAAACGCTTGGGAGGACGTTTTATTATGGGGTGTTTTGCTTAAGGAGAAAGTGATACTTGTTAAGTTTAGGGAGGTTTAACAAGTTATCGTTATGAAAAAGTAATTATTAAAAAATAATTCCTGTTGAAGTAAGTCTAATGTCCTTCAACAGTTATTATAATAGCTTGAAAATGTGACGTGGATATGGAAAAAATGTGAGGAAAATGTGAAGAAAAATATAAAAATCTAAATTAAAGTAGTAAAAACCATTTATGTAATTACTGATGATGTATAAAATAAGATGAGTGATAAGTGATAAAAAATAATAAATAATAAACAGAATGATAAATATAATAATAAATAGAATGCAAAATAAAATAATAAATAAAATAATTAGGATATTATGTAAATGGAGATAGTATAATGACAACAATTAACAAGCAGGTGATTAATAGTAATAACGTAACAGATGATGAATGTGATACAGCTATGAAGAATAGCAGAATAATTACATCACAGATGATAGCTCATTTTCGTAGAAATCTGATAATGAATGAAAAAGGCACGCAAACCATAGAAAAGTATATAAGAGATATAAAGAAGCTGATGAAATATGCGGATGGACAGAATATAAGTAAAGAATTACTTCTTAAATATAAGGAATATCTTGAACAAAGCGGCAGATATAAAATATCAAGTATTAATTCTTATCTGGCGGCAGCGAACCACTTCTGTGCGGTTATGGGGTGGGGTGATATAAGAGTCAGGATGATAAAGGTGCAAAGAGAAACCTTTATTCCGGAAAATAAAGAAATCACCAGGCAGGAGTACGAAAAGCTTGTAAATACAGCATACAGTAAAGGCGATGACAGACTAGCTCTTATAATAGAAACGCTCGGTGGTACAGGAATAAGAATAAGTGAATTAAGATATATAACAGTAGAGTCATTAAAGTATGGTATGGCGGATATTCATAATAAAGGAAAGGTAAGAAGAATACTATATCCGGAGGCATTGTTAAAGCTATTAAAAAAATATATCAAAGAAAATAAAATCACGCATGGCAGTATATTCCTGACAATGCGAGGCAATCCAGTAAATAGGAGCAATGTGTGGCGGATGATGAAAGGGCTGTGCAGGCAGGCTGGAATAAGTGCTGAAAAAGTGTATCCGCATAATATGCGTCATCTGTTTGCGAGGAGCTTTTATAAGATAAAAAATGACATAGCAAAGCTTGCAGACGTATTGGGAC
>CAKRKK010000271.1 GCA_934358235.1 uncultured Lachnospira sp. | reverse complement strand
TTATTAAAATCTGTTGTAAATATGCTGATTTTCTCTGTTACATTGTCTATTAAAAGGTTAGCAGCAAGTGTTCCAATAACAATTCCAGCAAGTATGACAATATAATATCTATATTGTTTTAAAAAAATCCCAGCCATAACAGCCCTCCTTTAATCTGGTCAAGCTATTATATGCTGGGATTTTTTCTGATATGTTTGTGTTTTTTATTAATTTACTTATTTTACTTTGAATGCTGTAATTGTTCAGAATAAGCCAATATAGCCGAAATTGTTTTAGAATCCTTAATTGTACCATCAAATATCATTCGTTTTATTTCATCAAGTGTATATATCTCAACATTGATATTTTCATCTTCATCAAGATTCTGTTTCGTCTTTGTAAGCTTATCTGCTACATATATATCTATAACCTCATTGCAGAATGCAACTGCTGTTATAATAGATATCAGGTGCGTTACATTATCCTCATACGCCTTATATCCAGTTTCTTCTTCAATCTCTCTTATAGCAGCCTGCTTAGTTGACTCTCCTTTTTCAAGTCCGCCTGCTGGTATTTCAAGAGTTTCTTCATCCTGTGAATTTCTATACTGACGAACAAGAATTATCTGCCCATCCTCAAGCACTGGCACCATAGCTGCCGCACCTTTATGCTCTATGTGATCCCAATATGTAGTTTTTCCATCAGGTGTCACCATAGTATCCTTATAGAACTCCAGCATAGAACCCTTATAGGCTAACTCTCTGTTGGTTCTTTTTATATGCTCCATACCTGTAGCTTCTCCATTCTATACCGTTTCGTGCTTATACATCATCACTTAATATTAGTACACTTATCATAGCAGGCATCTGTAGCTTTGATTAATGCACTCCTGAAGTTGTTCTCCTCTAACGCTGAAACTGCTGCTATCGTTGTTCCGCCCGGAGAACACACCTTATCCTTAAGTACACCCGGATGTTCACCTGTATCAAGCACCATCTTTGCTGAACCAAGTACTGTCTGTGCTACAAGCTTATATGCATCCTCTCTCTTAATTCCATACTTCACAGCTCCATCAGCAAGTGCCTCGATAAACATATAGACATATGCTGGTGAACTTCCACTTGCACATACTATGGCGTTCATCTGATTTTCTGAAACGTACACAACTCTGCCAAATGAGTTAAAGAAGCTATCAATAATATCTCTTTCTTCAAAGGAAAGCTCTTCTTTATCATATGCAACTCCTGTCATTCCTTCACCAACAAGTGCAGGTGTGTTAGGCATAGTCCTGACAACTCTTGTATTAACTCCAAGGCTGTTCTTGATATCAGAAATCTTAATACCAGGTGCTATTGATATAACAACACTATCTTCTCTTATAACATTACTGATATTCTTTAATACTGTATTATACACCTGTGGCTTTACAGCTAACACTACATACTGCGCATTATTAGCACACTCTGCATTGCTTTCTGCATATCTTACACCTGTTTTCTGACTGATTCTCTTACATTTTTCAAGATCTGGACAGGTAAATATTATATCAGAGGGTGAATACACAGAAAGAAGTCCTTTAAGCATTGCATACCCCATATTACCCATTCCAATAAAACCAAACTTAACCATAATTGTATCACTCCTTTATTATGATGCATTAATTAAAGTAATTATATTTTACATTAATTATTTATTAGAAAGAAGCTTCTCTACACTTACAAGCTTAACACATAAAACAAATAACTGTGCAGCCTCTGACATCTCTTCTGGTGTTGGGAATGATGGTGCAATTCTTATATTGCTATCCTCTGGATCCCTGCCGTATGGGAATGTAGCACCTGCATTAGTAAGCACAACTCCTGCCTCCTTGCACTTAGCTGCTATTGCTTTAGCACAGCCAGGAAGTGCATCAAAGGAAATAAAATAACCTCCTCTTGGCTCAGACCAGCTACCAATTCCAAGACCTGTAAGCTCATCCTCAAGGACCTTTAAAGTAGCTTCAAACTTAGGTCTTAAGAAGTCAGCATGCTTCTTCATATGAGCCTTAAGTCCGTCAAGATTCTTAAAGTATCTTACATGTCTTAACTGATTAATCTTATCATAACCAATTGTCTGTATTGTAAGATATTTCTTTATATCTGCAAGATTAGCTGCAGATGAAGCTAATGCTGCAACACCTGAACCAGGGAATGTAACCTTTGATGTAGAGGCGAATTCAAATACCATATCAGGATTACCGGCTTTCTCGCACTCAGCTATAATATCAAGAATCTCATCCTGCTTATCATCATAAAGATGATGAATAACATATGCATTATCCCAGAATATTCTGAAATCCTTAGCTGCCGGCTTTAATGCAGCCATTCTCTTTACTGTTTCATCTGAATAAGTATAGCCCTGAGGATTAGAATACTTAGGTACACACCAGATGCC
>CAKRKK010000270.1 GCA_934358235.1 uncultured Lachnospira sp. | reverse complement strand
ATCTTAAGAATCTGTTATATAAAAAGACAAAGCTTGAGGATACCTTCGGTGTTAATATGCTTGCAATAGTAGACGGCAGACCGGAAACACTAGGACTCCGCCAGAT
Source organism: uncultured Lachnospira sp. (assembly GCA_934358235.1). Classification (GTDB taxonomy): domain Bacteria; phylum Bacillota; class Clostridia; order Lachnospirales; family Lachnospiraceae; genus Lachnospira. Next base: position 2,328 of record CAKRKK010000270.1, on the reverse strand, counting down.
AATAAAGCATCATATCGACTTCCAGTATGAGCTAAATACAAGAAAATATACAACACTTCTGAATAAAGAACTCGCTAATAAGGAAATCAAAGAAGGACTTATAAGAGCCTGCGATATAATTGACCTTATTATTGAAATTCTTCGAGGAAGCACTAACCTTAAGATGGCTAAGGAATGCCTTATCAATGGCAGCGTGGATGGTATTAAGTTTAAGTCAGAGGCGTCAAGGCAGCAGGCAGCAAAGCTTGACTTTACAGAAAAGCAGGCATCAGCTATTCTTGAAATGCGTCTTTATAAGCTTATAGGTCTTGAGATACTTGCACTTCAGAAGGAGTATGATGAGTGTCTTGCAAGGATAGAAAAGTATGAGAATATACTTGGCAGTAAAAAGGCTATGGCAAAGGTTATTAAGGATGACCTTAAGAGAATCCAAAAGGAATATGGCGTTGAAAGAAGGACTACTATAACAGATGCAAAAACAGCAGTATTCGTAGAAAAAGAAGCTCCTGCGCAGGAGGTTGTTTTCATTATGGATAGATTCGGATATGCAAAGACAATAGATACAGCCTCATATGAGCGTAACAAGGAAGCAATATATAGTGATTTTAAATATGTAATTAACTGTATGAATACTGATAAGATATGCATATTTACAGATAATGGGCAGCTTCACCAGATTAAAGTAAAGGACATTCCTTTCCTGACGAAGTTTAGGGATAAGGGTACTCCGATAGATAATCTTGGAAACTATGACAGCAGCGGCGAGCTTATCGTGTATCTGTGCCCATATGACGCTATTAAATCCGAAAAGCTTCTGTTTGTTACAAGCCAGGGTATGATGAAGGTTGTTGAGGCTAAGGAATTCGATGTGGCTAAAAGAACAGTTGCAGCTACTAAGCTTCAGGAAAATGATAAGATAGTAAGCATAGAGAAGGCAGATATACAGATACAGACCTATTCTAAGTTTAATCTTGATGGGACTACAAGTGAGGTAGAAGATATCGTAAGTAATAAGAATGTGGTTGTCCAGACTGCTAATGGTTTCTTCCTTAAGTTCCCGCTTTCAGAAATACCAGTTAAGAAAAAGAGTGCAGTTGGCGTGAGAGGTATTAAGCTTGGCAAGGATGACTATATAGAGGATATATTCATTATGGATAACGGAATGGAATTCACAATGGAATATAAGGGAAAGAATATAGATCTTGCAAGGATGAAGATGGCACACAGGGACACTAAGGGTACAAAGGTAAGAGTATAGTAAAATAAGCACCAGCAGAAGAATTCACTTAATTAACCGGAATCCTTGTACTGGTGCTTGTTTATTATATTATATATTAGATAATGTATAAAATGCACATTATATATATGAGTGTATTATGCGCCGACATTACGTGTATATTCAACTCACAATTTTTAATGATATATCATCCATCTGTGAAGACTCTTTTACCATTTCTAAGAAGTATTCATGGATTCTTGTATCATTAGTTAATTCAGGATGGAAAGCAAGTCCGAGCTGATTCTTATATTTAGCGGCCACAATATGGTTATCGATTGTGGCAAGTACCTCTACACCGTCTGTTATACTTTCGATATATGGTGCCCTTATAAATGTCATAGGGTAACTGCCAATGCCCTTGATATCCGCATTAGTAATAAAGCTTGAAAGCTGGCGGCCATAGGCATTGCGGCGTACTGTGACGGGAAGAGTTCCTATATGAACAGTAGTATCATCTGCAATGTGACTGGCAAGAAGTATAAGACCAGCACAGGTTGCAAGAACAGGCAGCCCGTTATTAATCATAGAACGGATATCACTCATCATATCCAGCTTATTAAGAAGTTGTCCCTGAACAGTGCTTTCACCACCAGGGAGTATAATACCATCCAATCCCTCTAAATCATCCCTTTGTCTTAGCTGTATTGCTGTATGTCCAAGCTGTTCAATCATATGTGCGTGCTCGATGAAAGCACCCTGGACAGCAAGAATTCCTATATTCATAGTTAAATGCTCCTCTCTTCTATAAATATGTTGTCATAGCATATCGTGACATAGTATATATTGGTATAGCATATCTTGACATAGCATATCTTGACATAGTATATCTTGACGTGGCATATCTTGAAATAGCATATGTTGTCATACTTTAGCGACCACGTTCTTCCATAATAATCTTGATTTCACTAGGATTGATACCGACCATAGCTTCTCCAAGATCCTCTGATAACTTAGCGATAAGAGCAGCGTCATTATAGTTAGTAACAGCCTGAACAATAGCAGAGGCACGCTTGGCAGGATTACCTGACTTGAAGATACCTTAGCCTACG
>CAKRKK010000269.1 GCA_934358235.1 uncultured Lachnospira sp. | reverse complement strand
TTAACTATTGACAGCAAACGAACTAATGATATAATCTGTAAAGAACTTTGCAAAAGTTTGTAAAAGTTTTAACAGACTTTTATTTTTAAATATTTAGTGAGGATTTCAAATGAAAATCGTATCAGACGTCAACGCAGTCCTATACATATTGTTAACTATTTTCTATTGTTATCAGGGTATATATATGCTGATTGCATTGATTGGTAAAAAAAGAAATGAAAATATTACGGAAAAGCCCGCTGCACTTCATAAATATGCTTTTATTATTGCAGCACGTAATGAAAATGCAGTCATAGGAAATCTGATAGATAGTATCAAGAATCAGAATTATCCTAAAGAGCTTATTGATGTTATTGTGGTTGCAGATAACTGCACAGATAATACCGCTGAAATATCACGTCAGCATGGTGCCATAGTGTATGAGCGTTTTAACAACATTCTTGTTGGCAAGGGATATGCTATGGATTATGTATTCAATAAGATAAAAGAGGAACAGGGTGATTACACCTGCTATGATGGTTATTTTGTATTTGATGCAGATAACGTTATTGCTGTTAATTATGTCATGGAGATGAATAAGGTCTTTGATGATGGCTATAAGGTTGTAACCAGCTATCGTAATTCTAAGAATTATGATACCAACTGGATTACAGCAGGATATTCTCTCTGGTTTATACGTGAAGCCAAGTATCTTAACAACCCTCGTATGATGATTAAGACAAGCTGTGCTGTTTCTGGAACCGGATATCTTGTTGACAGCTCTATTATCAAAAAGAACAACGGCTGGAAATGCAATCTTCTTACAGAGGATATTGAATTCACAGTTACTAACATTCTTGATGGTGAAAAGGTTGGTTATTGTGGAAGTGCTATGTTTTATGATGAGCAGCCTACAACCTTCAGACAATCCTGGAATCAGCGTATGCGTTGGACAAAGGGCTTTTATCAGGTGCTGTTTAAATATGGCAGGGATTTATTTAAAACAATGTTTAAGGAAAAAAGAATGTTTGTATCGTGCTATGATATGATTATGACATTAGCACCTGCGACATTATTTACATTAGGAGCTATTCTTCTGAATGTTATATTGCTTTTATGCAGTGGTTTTAACCCTGTGCTTTTCAAGCAGATATTTAAACCTACTATTGCTTCAATATTTATTGCATTTTTCAACTTTTATATGATGCTGCTGGTTATTGGTCTTATTACACTTACAACAGAATGGAAGAAGATTCTGGCACCTGCCAGAAAGAAGATATTATATCTCTTCTCTTTTCCTTTGTTTATAGCTACATATATTCCAATAAGTATTGTTGCTTTATTCAAAAAGGTTGAATGGAAGCCTATCCCTCATACAGTAGTTAAAACTATTGATGATCTTTCTATGTCACAATATAAAGAATAAATTGAATAATACAATAAGTTAATATAATTCAAAAAAGGAATTCCTACGAAATGTACGGAATTCCTTTTTTAGCTTATTCTTACATACAATTAATCATTCTGGTTAAGAACCAACTTCTATATATGCACTATTCTTATTTCTTTTTTCATATATACTTTCAAGCCATCTTATCACACTATTCCTTGACCTGGCCTGTGGTGGTCTGTGGCTGCACATAAAACTGTCAGCCTTAACATTTTTTAAAACAGCTATCTCTTCTTTAAGAACTCCTGCATTATAAAGCCTTTGTGTTCCCTTCTGCATAGCATACAGACCATCACCTGTAAAACAATATTTCCCATCCACTTCAAGCGCAATACATCCCTTTGCATGGCTTGATGGAAGTGGAAATATATGAAGCTGCAGCCCGTCATCCTTTATATAGACATCATCCTCAACAACGATTCCCTCACAGGTATGCTTGTATGTATATCTCCCCTGATATAAGGTTATATTATAAGCCTTCATTGCTTCTTTAATACCATTAAGATTACCAATATGATCTATATGAAAATGTGACAATACAATATTAAGCCTTTTATCATAATTATCATTAACAGCCGCAGTATAGCCAGCAGCTATGCTCTTTAACAATTCAGGTATCCCAGGATGATTCCCGACATCATACAGCCATAAAGCATTTCTGCTATGAATTACTGCAACATCAGATGACAATGGGTGTATTGACGAGCATATATTATCTATTTTATTGTTAAGTCTCACTAACTCTAATTCATCCATCTATTCTCTAAACCTCACATCTGATTTTATAGCATCCTTTATCAATACACTTTTCATAATTCATTATCTTTTCATAATCAATTATCTTTTCTTTATTTAACTACCTTTTTTATATGCTTTGCAACTATTCCAGATACAACTCCTATAACAACGCCTGTAAAAACACCTGATACTATAAGTACTGGCAGATAATACACTATTGCTTCACTCCCCATAATAAACACAGCAGCTATTATCTGTCCAACATTATACATAACA
>CAKRKK010000268.1 GCA_934358235.1 uncultured Lachnospira sp. | reverse complement strand
AAGAACGTAATCAAAGTAAGAGCATTATAAGAGATATAAAGTATAAATGTATCTTGATGGCTCCTGACATATGTAACATAGAAAACTATAAATATAGAAAATCAATAATGTAAAGATTAGGAATGTAAATTCAGAAATGGAGAGGATGTCTATGCCATCAACATATGCACATTACAGGATGGGGCAGGAGGTATACAAAAGTCTGCCAGCACTTGCGAGAACAACTATTAATAATCATAAGGAATTGTATGATATCGGTCTGCATGGACCAGATATATTATTCTATTACCAGCCGCTTGCTATATGCACTATTAATAAACAGGGATATGACATGCACGAAAAAAGTGGGCTGGAATTCTTCAGAAAAGCAGGAAAACTTTTTTGTGAGGCAGATGATGATAAGGAGGCATTGCTGGCGTATATATATGGATATTGCTGTCACTTTGCACTTGATGTCAGTTGTCATGGATATATAGATGAAAAGATTGCTAAGGATGGTGTGAGCCATACAGAGATAGAAGTGGAATTCGATAGAAGTCTTATGATCAAGGATGGTTATGATCCGATAACACATAGTCTTACCGGCCATATTAAGGCTAATAATGCAAATGCTTCATATATATGCAGATTTTATGATTATCTGACAAGTGATGACATAGTTAAAGCACTAGAGGGGATGATATCGTATAATAAGCTTCTTGTAGCACCCTCAAGATTAAAGAGAATGTTTATATATGCACTGCTTCGTGTAACTGGTAATTATAAGGAAATGCATGGACTTCTTGTTAACTACAAGGAGAATCCTCTTTGTAGTGATAGTACAAAGCGGTTATATGAGTTGTATGATGTGGCTAAGGGGCTTGCTATTAATCTTATAAGCGAATTCAGGGCATCAGCTTATGGAAAGATAGAATACAATAAAGTGTATAATTATACATTTGGTTCAAAGCTGTGTGAGGAAGTCATTTATCCAGATATGGGATCAGATACTAAGAATAGTATAAAGTGTGATGTGAAAGAGGGGAAGCTGAAATATGAATATTAAACTTACTGGAAAAGAAAAAAGATGGATTATGTATGACGTTGGTAATTCAGCATTTGCTCTTATTGTATCGACTATAATACCGATTTACTTTAATTATCTTGCGGGAAAAGCAGGGATTTCATCTGTGAATTATCTTGCTTATTGGGGATATGCTGCATCAATATGTACAATCATTGTTGCACTACTTGGTCCTGTGTGTGGAACACTTGCAGATACTAAAGGCTTCAAAAAACCAGTTTTTCTTATATCAATACTTATTGGTAGTATTGCCTGTGCTATGCTTGGAGCGTGTGTTCAATGGCTTGTATTTCTTATTGTGTTTGTTATAGCAAAGATAGGATTTTCGTCAAGTCTTATATTTTATGACTCAATGCTTGTTGATGTAACTGATGAAAAGAGAATGGATTATGTTTCGTCACAGGGGTTTGCGTGGGGCTATATAGGTAGCTGCATACCATTTGTTGGATGTCTGCTGCTGGTGCTTGGCTCCTCTAAGATTGGAATAAGCATGGAAATGGCTATGGGCATAGCATTTGTAATAGTAGCAGTATGGTGGCTAGGCCTGTCACTTCCACATATAAAGAAGTACGAACAGAAGAATTATGTTGAAAGAAAGCCACATGCTGTACGGGAAAGCTTTAAGAGACTGTATGGTACCTGCAAAAATATAAAAAAAGAAAAACATATATTTTTATTTCTGCTTGCATTTTTCTTTTATATAGATGGCGTGTATACAATTATAGATATGGCAACAGCGTATGGTTCGGCACTAGGGCTTGATAGTACAGGATTATTACTTGCATTACTTGTAACGCAGATAGTTGCATTTCCATGTGCAATAATATTTGGCAGACTGTCATATAAGGTGAGTACTGAAAAGCTTATACTGGTCTGTATAGTGGCATATCTTGGAATAGCAGTATTCGCGATATTCTTAAGAAGCCAGCTACAGTTCTGGATACTTGCAATTCTGGTTGGAATGTTTCAGGGTGGAATACAGGCATTATCACGCTCTTACTTTACAAAGATTATTCCAGAAGAGAAGAATGGGGAATACTTCGGACTTATGGACATATGTGGGAAAGGCGCTTCATTTCTTGGAACAACAGTTGTAAGTATAGTATCACAGCTTACAGGAGATATTAACAAAGGTGTAGGAATGATTGCAGTTTTATTCTGCATAGGAATAGTGGTGTTTTTACAGGCAGTATCTGCTGCGAAGAATTACAATGAAGAAAAAGCAGGTGCTGGTATGACCATAGATGCAGATAGTGTAAATGTGGTAAAAGGAGTTGGTATGCCATAGATACAGATAGTGTAAATGTGGTAAAGGGTGTTGTTGTATCAGAGAATGTATGAGAGTTATTGTTGTTTAGCTAAGTTTTTTAAAATGGCTTTCTGGTTAAAAATAAGTCAGCTCCAAGCC
>CAKRKK010000267.1 GCA_934358235.1 uncultured Lachnospira sp. | reverse complement strand
CTTTTGTTTTTCAGTCCTTATGCGGTTCGCTCCGCTTCCTGTTTTTTCCTGTGGTATGATTCCCTCCTTGTGACAATTAATCTTGCTCCACAGTGCTTGGAATTCCGGCATAGCAAGCCTATCCGGATTAACCTTAAGCCCTCCATGGGAGAAAAGCACATTGTCAATTCGATGCATTATGTTGATCTGTGCCGGACTCTTAAGGCTATTCTCAAGCTCTTCAAGCTTTGACATTACCGTCCTTTCAGCATAAGGAGAATATCCGCTCTCAAGCCTTCCCCACGAGTAGCTGACATCATGGTTGCCATAACACCAGAGAGTATCCGGATAGTCCACAACAAATGCGATTGCCCTGTCGAATATCCATGGTTTTAGATGAATATCAGGGATCACAAGTACTCGCATAACGCCATCTCCTAAAATTGATATACAAATTTATAGCAGTTTTTCTTACAAATAAATCTCCTTCAGCAACTCCACCCCCGTATCTCTGTCAAAGGGCATTCCCATCTGCAAAAGTCGTACCTCCGATTCATCTACTGCACTGATTTCCTCAATGTATCTATGAATACTTTCTGTCACCAGACCTTCTGATTCAACTTTTGTTCCTGATGTGACAATCTGCAGCAAGCGGAATACATCGTACTTATGCTTCTTTAAATCCTTTTCATTGACATGTTCGCCGGCTCTTTTTCTGTCCAAAAGGTTAATCCACGCATACATTTTGAATGGAATCAGATGCTCTGCTCCCAGAACACCAATACCATCAACGACTCTTCGGCCAGCCATCATAAACTTATAAAAATCATCATTCAAAAGAATTGCTGATAAGCTGGAAGTATCATCATCAATATGAATCGGAATGATTCCCTCTTCTATTTCAAGATGATAGCCCGGCTTTCTTGAAAACAACTCAATCATAGTAGGATAACCGAATTGGCCTTCTGTGAAGCGGTAAAAATGCATATTCTCTTCATTCTTCCATCCGCACTTATAGCCGCCTTCTTTTATGTATTCCCAGAATATAGCTGCAAATTCCGGGAAGTTATCCTCCATAATCAAGATCATATCAATATCTTTTGTCGCTCGAAACGGCAAGTCTGCCTCTGAGAGTAGAATATCGCAGGCAGTTCCACCGATAATAGTGTAATAATCCGTATAATCTTTAAATTTTTCTCTAAAAGAGTCTATCCCTGGTACCATTTATAATTCCTCCAACAGTTCCTCAATACTCATTTCTATTCTTTCGTCTTCGTTACCTTTGAATGTACATGCCAGTGAAACAGGATCAACACGCCCTTCTCTTGCAAAATAAGAAGGATTGTATTTCCATAATTGTATCTTCAAGCAGTCGTCTGGGTCTTCAGATCTGGCATCCACAATTTCCAACTGGTCAACAACTTCCTCGCCCTTGTAGATTGCATGTTCCTCTATTCTTGGTGGATTCAATTCTGACTCCTGACTAAGCGCAGTTTCACCTGCACAAAATGATTCAAAGGTTGCTTCATATCGTATAATTGTAATTTCTTTTTGAACCGGATTAATCAAATATGCTTTTGCATTCTCATAATACTCTTTGCGTGAGTAATTCCTCATAATAGCAATCTCTGTTCCGGATTTAACCTGCCGAATGAGTCCCATTTCCTCTAATTGTGCTGTTGCTCTTGTGATAGAGGTTTTAGTAAGATTTAGCTTATTTGCAACCTCACTTTTTAACACAGTTTCCTCATCATCCATATATAAAAGTTCCAAGAACACCATCTGCGTTGCCGGCATCATCTTATCTGTTTTGACAAGCTGCTTGCGATACACATCCTGCAATACAATTCCCATAAATGGTAAAAATACATTTCCCGGCAAATCCACAAACGGAACTCCGCTTTTTACCAGAGCATTTCTCATGGATACGCTGTTTAACGCTACTTCATATGCTACAGGGCACTGCAATACTTCCTCATACTTTGCTTTCTGCTTTTTCATTGCAGCAACACTTAGCTCCGTTTCCTTCATAACATCTATTATGGCAAAGTTAACACCATATATTTCAACCATCATAATATCACGCATAGTCATAAAGATCGGCAATGGTAATTTATTCTTGTATTCTGCTATTTTTACTTTGCAGCCAAAATACTTCTCTAATTGCTTTTTCATATGTCATCTCCTTGTAACATATTTTTATGTATAATAACATATTTTTTGTTACCTTTCAATATTTTATGTTATTTCATTGTAATCAGATTGATTTCTATACATCTTAGGTAAGGTATACGATTATTATTAATAGTACAATCACATAGTATTATAGTCACCCGAATCATCCATATAATATATAAAATTATATCATACTCCCTAATTACCTACTATATTTTGTATAAAAAAAGGACCTAATGGTCAATGTCATTAAGTTAAGAATTTTGACATAATTATAAAACACATCATATTTGCAATTGTTTGATAAATATGATGTG
>CAKRKK010000266.1 GCA_934358235.1 uncultured Lachnospira sp. | reverse complement strand
GGTGAGGGCGATCTTATGATAGTTATTTCACAGTCTGGAGAAACCGCTGATACAAAGGCAGCCCTCGAGCTTGCTAAGGAACGTGGAGCAGATACAATGGCGATTGTTAATGTTAAGGGTTCATCTATTGCAAGAGAGGCTGATATGGTGGTGTATACACATGCAGGTCCTGAAATATCAGTAGCATCTACCAAGGCTTATATGGTGCAGATATCAATTATGTATCTTATTGCATATGAGCTTGCATATGCTAATAATAAGATAACAAGGGAAGAGTGTGAGCAGTATACAAAGGAGCTTGCACATATGCCGGAGGTACTTGAGGAAGCCATAGAACTTAAGGAAAAGTGCCAGTATGCAGCGTCTAAGCTTGTAAATGCAGAAAGTCTTCTTTACATAGGAAGAGGACTTGATTATGCATCCAGCATGGAGGGTTCACTTAAGCTTAAGGAAATATCATATATTCATTCAGAGTCATATGCAGCAGGCGAGTTAAAACACGGCACAATCTCTCTTATAACAGAGAATATGCCTGTAATTGCAGTTGCCACACAGATGGATCTTGTAGAAAAGACTATCAGCAATATAAAGGAAGTTAAGGCAAGAGGAGCATTTGTTATTCTTGTGGCAGCGCAGGAGGTAGAAATAGAAGAGGGAGTTGCAGATATAATTGTAAGAGTTCCTGAAACACCTCAGATGCTTATGCCAATGACAGTTGCAGTACCACTTCAGCTTATTGCATACTATACATCTGTGTTAAAGGGCAATGACGTTGATAAACCAAGGAACCTTGCAAAGAGTGTTACGGTTGAATAAAGTAAAGGATGGGATGGATTTATGAATGAGTCTATAACAATAAAAGAATTATTTAGTCTTGATAAGACAATAGCTGCAGACGTGTTTGAAGGCTGTGTGTATCCATGGGAGGTGCTGCCAAAGATAGGCGATTATATAGTTGAGCTTGGCAGCAGGCTTTCAAAGGAGGAGTATATACGCAAGGGTGATAATGTGTGGATACATAAATCTGCAAAGGTGTTTGAGACGGCATATATTGCAGGTCCGGCAATAATCTGTAAGGATGCAGAGGTAAGACATTGTGCTTTTATAAGAGGCAAGGCTATTGTCGGTGAGGGGGCAGTTGTAGGTAATTCAACAGAACTAAAGAATGTTATATTATTTGATGGTGTACAGGTGCCTCATTACAATTATGTAGGCGATTCAATACTTGGCTATAAGGCACATATGGGAGCTGGTTCAATAACCTCTAATGTTAAGTCAGATAAGAAGCTTATAACAATAAAAGGACCAGATGAGAATATTGATACAGGCATTAAGAAAATAGGTGCATTTCTTGGCGATATGGTTGAAGTCGGCTGTGGAAGTGTTCTTAATCCGGGAACAATAGTTGGAAAGGAAAGTAATATATATCCACTTTCAAGTGTGAGAGGATGTGTTCGGGCACATTCAATTTACAAAAAACAAGGTGAAATTATAGAAAAATATTAAAAATATTGTTAATATATTAACATATAGAAACAACCCTTGAAATAAATTAATGCTTTGTGCTATCATTATAAAGGATTTACAAAAAACGTAATTATTTTATAAAAATTATTACAAGGTTAATCATAATAGTCATTTGATTTAATTGGTTATGGTTAATAAAAACGGATAAGGATAGTGAGGTAAGGAAATGAAAACTTTCAAAGGGATTGGTGTTCAGCTTGTATTATCTTTTGTAGTTGCGATATGTGTATCAATAATTCTTGTATCGCTTGGCTCTCTAAAAAAGACAAGAACAGCTATTAATGGAAATACTAAAGTAACTAGTGAGCAGACACTTGAGGCAGCACAGGAAGGGTTTACAACATATTTAAAGACTCTTTCACAGCCAGTTGATCTTCTTACGCGTAAGAATGAGATAAAGCATCTTGAGGACAGAGGCGATATTGATACCAATGTAACAGCAATCAAGGATTCACTTGTTGCATCAGTAAAGGTAACTAATGGAGCTGAGCTTGCATTTTTTACTACTAAAACAGGTCTTAGAGTAGATGGCTGGGCAGAGATTAATCCAGATACAGGTAAGACAAGCAACAAGGGTGGATTAACAAGAGATGTTAATGATACGAACCAGTCATGGTATAAAGCATGTATAGGTTCAAAGGCAAGGAATTCTATATATTCAGTTTTTTCAGATCCATATAAGGATTCAAAATCTGGAAAGACGATATTTACTGTGTCTCAGGAAATAAAGTATACAGATAACAGTAACTATGGAGCGGTAGGCCTTAATATTGACTTCTCAGAGGTTGAAGATTATGTAAGAAACATAGGTCTTCTTGATACAGGTTATGTTATCCTTGTTAATAAGGAAGGCAAGATTCTTGTTAATAATGACAAGAATACATATGTAGATGATGTTACTAAGCTTGAATGCTGGAATACCATAAAGGGACTTGATGATGACAAGCTTGATACAACATTTTCTTTCGATGAAAAAG
>CAKRKK010000265.1 GCA_934358235.1 uncultured Lachnospira sp. | reverse complement strand
AAGCTGCTCAGGGAGCAGGTGCAGCAGGCGCAGGCCCAGATATGGGAGCAGGTACAGGTTCAGATGCAGGAGCACAGGGTGGCAGCGCACCTTATGGCGATGATGTTGTAGATGGTGACTATAAGGAAGTATAATTAAGTGATATATGATTGAATCTATAGATGTATGCAGATATAGATGAAATCAGAAGGGAAGTCAGGCCTCTATAAGGGGACCTGACTCCTTTCGGGTATAGAAAGGCGGAACCTATATGGCAGAAAAAAGAGATTATTATGAAGTCCTTGGAATATCTAAGGATGCAGATGATGCAGCCATTAAAAAAGCATATAGACAGTTAGCTAAGAAGTATCATCCTGATATGAATCCAGGAGATAAAGAGGCAGAGGCAAAGTTCAAGGAAGCATCAGAGGCATATGCTGTCCTTAGTGATCCTGATAAGAGAAGACAGTATGACCAGTTTGGACATGCGGCATTTGAAGGCGGAGCCGGTGGTGCTGGCCAAGCTGGAGGCTTTGGTGGCTTCGATTTTGGTGATATGGGAGATATATTTGGAGATATCTTCGGAGGCATGTTTGGCGGTGGTGGAAGCCGCGGACGTAATAGTAATGGTCCAAGACGTGGTGCTGACTTAAGAGTTAATGTCAGAATTACATTTGCAGAAGCTGTAACAGGAACTAAGAAAAAGATAGACGTAACCCTTAAGGATGAATGTACAAAGTGTCACGGAACAGGTGCAAAACCAGGTACTAGTCCGGAAACCTGTAAGAAGTGTGGCGGACGTGGACAGGTAACTATAACACAGCAGTCCTTCCTGGGTATGATGCAGAGCGTACAGCCTTGTCCTGATTGTCATGGAACAGGTAAGATAATCAAGGAAAAGTGTCCTGATTGTTATGGTACAGGATATATAAGCAGCAAGAAGACTATCGAGGTTAATATACCTGCTGGTATAGATAATGGCCAATGTGTCCGTATACAGGGTAAGGGTGAGCCTGGAACTAATGGCGGTCCAAGAGGAGACCTTTTAGTAGCAGTTATGATATCTTCTGATCCGGCATTCGAAAGAGATGGATATAATATCTTCTCTGATGTTGTTATAGATTATCCAACAGCCGTACTTGGAGGTGAAGTCAAGGTTAAGACTGTAGATGGTGAAGTTCTGTATGAGGTTAAACCGGGTACTGCATCTGGTACAAGAGTAAGACTTAGAGGAAAAGGTATGCCAACACTTAGAAATAAGGACACAAGGGGCGACCATTATATAACACTTATAGTCGATATACCGACAAAGCTTACAGCAGAGCAGAAGGACGCTCTTGTAGAATATGAAAAGACACTTACTGGTGAGGAGAGAAAGCGTCCTAAGAAGAAAGGCTTTTTTAAATAAATAAATATTATGTCAGCGTTCTTAGAAAAATACAAACGAAATACATCATTGTGTTGTTGTTTTTCTGGAATCGTGATATAATGACAAGTACTGAGAAGTATCAGTCGAATAATTAAAGAAAGGGGCTATTATTATAATGAGTAATATAGCAGATAAGTTTGAAGAACTTGGAGTAATTCCAGTAGTAGTATTGAATGATTCAAAGGATGCACTTCCTTTAGCAAAGGCATTAGTAGAAGGTGGACTTCCATGTGCAGAGGTTACATTCCGTACAGCAGCAGCAGAGGAATCTATCCGTCTTATGCATGAAGCATATCCAGATATGGTACTTGCAGCAGGTACAGTACTTACAACAGAGCAGGTTGACAGAGCTGTTGCAGCAGGTGCATCAGTTATCGTAAGCCCAGGCTTTGATCCAGAAATCGTAGATTACTGTATTTCTAAGAACATTCCTGTTATGCCAGGTATTGTAACTCCTTCAGAGCTTGCACAGGCAGTTAAGAGAGGCCTTACAAGAGTTAAATTCTTCCCAGCTACTGCAGCAGGTGGAATTAAGATGATTAAGGCTATGTGTGCAGCTTACACTAATGTAAGAATCATGCCTACAGGTGGTATTAACACAGCTAACCTTGAGGAATTCTTATCATGCGATAAGATCTTCTGCTGTGGTGGTTCTTGGATGGTTAAGGGCGACTTAGTTAAGGCTGGAGAATTCGATAAGATTAAGGATATGACAGCAGAAGCAGTTGCTTTAGTTAAGGAAATCCGTTCTAAGTAATCTAAAAGCTGTATAGTTAGACTTATGCTGCTACTTGTAACTAAGTGGACAGTAGAATAGTAGTTAATAAGGGGATGCCGCACTAAGAAATTAGTGTGGTATCCCTTTTTTATGTTAAGACGATATAAAATTTTGAAAAACAGCTTACATTATTGTATATATATGTTAAAATGAGGTAAGAGTGTATTAAAAGGGGAAATGTTCCTGTTTTTAAGCTATTAACGAAGAATAATGATAGATAACAATAAATATGTGAGGTTAACAGATGAGTTTTGATGCAGTTAAGAGAATTGAAGAATTGAAAAAATCAGACATAATTGATTCTGGTTGTGTGTTATGTGGTGATACAC
>CAKRKK010000264.1 GCA_934358235.1 uncultured Lachnospira sp. | reverse complement strand
GAAACATATATTCCATATATAAGTGATGCCAATGCTAGCAGCCCCATTACAGTAGATATTATTCCACCAAGTGACTGTCTTTTATCCGAGAATTTATACTTATTAAACAATTTCATTCTAATCACCATCCTGCACAGTTTATGTATCAATCCTATGCTATATTTTATAATCTGCTCATATTAATGTAATTTCACAACGTGCCTTGATACACCTTTACATACACCTTTGTATTATACATTTGTATTATACCTTTATATCATAACTGCACGCTTAATTCTTATGCTTTATATATGTCCGCCTCAGCGTAACATATACACGCCATATTATATAGCCTGCAACCCCTCCAAGTGTGTTGAGTATAACATCATCCACATCACAGCTTCCAACTCTTGTAATAAGCTGCACAAGCTCTATTGTAAGTGACAGGCTGAATGTATATAAAAATGTTGCTATCAGACCTATACTGGCCTTTGACATATAGGGAAGATATATTCCAAATGGTATGAACGCAATAATATTACCTAATATATTAAGTCTTGCCACTCTCCCCAGCGCATCATTATCCCATATATATGCCAGAAAACGCTTTATTTCTTTTAATGGGATAAGATTATATACATACCCCTCCTGTGGTGTTCTTCCCATGGATTCAGCAAAAAATACTACATACACAAGAAGACACATATATATAATAAACAAAAGCTTCATAAAAGCTCTGTGATTCTTTTCTTTCTTCATATTTCCGACTATACCTGTCTTTGTTTATATTTTCTTACTTATATTTACTTACATTTACTTATATTCGTTTACTTACATTTACTTATATTCGTTTACTTATATTTAGTTATATTCGTTTACTTATATCTACTTACATTTAGTTATATTTGCTTTCATTTACTCTTTGTTACATTCTATGCATATCTGACCTTGTTAAAAGTCATGCTTTCCCTCTCTGTGCGTTAATGTCTGTTGTATATTTATTCACAACGCAATATGCCCGGCACAGCACATATAAGCAATACATCTACGATTATGATTAAATAAGCTTTATATTAAGCTGTAATACCCATCTGACTGATGTATATATATGCCATACCAGGCAGTTAATTCAACTATTAAAAAAGTACATCTGACTTATGTGCAAGAAGTCTTGCGCCATTAACTATCATCATGACTCCTGCTCCTATACCAAATGCTATGGTTACAATACCAAACACAAGGTTAGATACACCTACGGATTTCATCTTTTTATATAACTTTTCTTCCATACTAATCTCCATTCCTAACTACTGAACACAACTAATATACTTACCACTAATATACTTGTAACAACATATCTGCAACAATATATTTCAACAATATATTTCAACAATATATTTATCACGTATTAGTTACGTGCACCATACTGCTCATAATAAGCATCTATCGCAGCCTTTAAGGTATCATCTATAACAACCTTGCCTTCGCATTCCTTATTATAAAGGTGCTCAACAACATCCTCCATTGTAACAATAGCACTTGTTGGGAAGCCATATCTTTCCTTTATCTCATCAAGTGCGCTCATCTTTCCGCCAAGACCAACTTCCATACGGTTAAGAGATACCATAAGACCAACTATTGTGACATCTGCTGCCCCTCTTACCTTAGGAACTGTTTCTTCCATGGATTTACCAGATGTAGTAACATCTTCTATCATGATAACTCTGTCGCCATCCTTTAGCTTACTTCCGAGGAATCCACCCTTATCAGCACCGTGATCCTTCTCTTCCTTACGGTCTGAACAATATCTTACTTCCTTGCCATAAAGCTTCGCATATGCAACGGCTGTAACTACGCTTATAGGAATTCCCTTGTATGCCGGTCCGAAAAGCACATCGAAATCGTCGCCATATGTTTCGTGTATCGCCTTAGCATAGTATTCACCAAGTCTTGCAAGCTGTGTACCCGTAACATATGCTCCCGCATTCATAAAAAATGGTGACTTCCTTCCGCTCTTTAATGTGAAATCACCAAACTTCAACACGTCACTCTCTACCATAAAATCTATAAATTCCTGCTTATATGCTTGCATTGTATCTTAAACCTCCTGTTTATATGGTCTTGCACCGTTATTTTTATTCCTATTAAATGTCATTTTTATTCTACCATAAAACTTTATTGGTTTCAATGTGTAATTGAATTGCCAGCACGATTACCAGTCCCCTTCTACAGGCTATCATTCTCATTCACATATGATAAAGCTCATTTAGTTTTCAATGTGCAAAAAGTTTTAGAACGTATGTTTGTTCTGTGTTATAATATTTATAGCCATTTCAGATATCGCTTCAGATATCTTCTGATGTCTGCTGGTTATGTTTTGTTGTGATAATGATAGTGAATGTTTAGAATAAAACACATTGACGGCATGTTGACCGGAAATTGACATAGACATGGAGAAAGTATGAAAAATCAATTTCTCCTTAAAGTAAAAAAAGAGGAGTCCCCGCAGGTTCTCCCCCGGTCGCAGGCCTCACAGGTTT
>CAKRKK010000263.1 GCA_934358235.1 uncultured Lachnospira sp. | reverse complement strand
TGAAGACCTTCACCGATAGCTGCAGCAGCTTCTGAAGCCTTTCTTGCACCCTTCTTGATAGCGATTGCTGCACCTACGATATAAGCCCAGCAAGCGTTCTCGAAACAAATAGGCTGAATGCCCTTTACCATGTTATATACGTCTAAACCAGCATCTTTAGTAATCTTCTCAGCTTCTTCTATAGATGAGATACCATAGCTGTTAAGTACAGCGTTGATCTGGTCAATTCTTCTCTCATATGATTCAAATAATGCCATTATATTCGTCCTCCTTACTTAACCTCTTCATCTGTTCTAGGATCAATAATCTTAACTGCATCAGCAACACGTCCATACTGTCCTGCTGCCTTCTCATATGCTGTGTTAGGATCATCACCCTTCTTAATGAAGTCTGTCATCTTACCAAGGTTAACGAACTTATAACCAATAATCTGATCATCCTTATCAAGAGCGATACCTGTTACATATCCCTCTGCCATCTCTAAGTAACGTGGTCCCTTTGCAAGAGTACCATACATAGTACCAACCTGTGAACGAAGTCCCTTACCAAGATCCTCAAGACCAGCACCAACTGCTAAACCGCCTTCTGAGAAAGCGCTCTGTGTTCTACCATATACAATCTGTAAGAATAATTCTCTCATAGCTGTATTGATAGCATCACATACTAAGTCTGTATTTAAAGCTTCCATAACTGTTAAGCCAGGTAATATCTCTGCTGCCATAGCTGCTGAATGTGTCATTCCTGAACATCCGATTGTCTCAACTAAAGCTTCCTGAATAATACCTTCCTTAACGTTTAATGTTAACTTACATGCACCCTGCTGAGGAGCACACCAGCCAACACCATGTGTAAAACCTGAAATGTTCTTAACTTCCTTATTCTGTACCCACTTTCCTTCTGTAGGAACTGGAGCTGCGCCATGATGAACTCCCTGTGCAACTGGACACATGTTTTCAACTTCCTGTGTATAAATCATCTTATTACTCCTTTCATTAGTTAAGGGATCCATACATGATTATGAATCCCTTTATCACTTGTGTTATTTTCTCACATCACAATGCTTAAGTCAATTATGATTGTGCAAAAAATATCAAAAATTATAAAAAATGTAATTAAAGCCGGAACTTTATATATATACAACTCTGATTAAAGTTCAAACTTATCAATAGCCTCTGTAAGATGTGAAGCAATATCATCAAGCTCAACTGTAAACTGGTTAAGTGTATGCATAGTAGCGTTAACCTCTTCTGCTGAAGCTGATACTTCCTCAGAAGCTGCTGCTGTTTCGGTAGAAACAGAGGCCACATCCTCCATACTCTTAACAACATTCTCACGGCTGGCATCCATCTGCTCATTAAGTGAAGCTATATTATCAAGACCTTCCTTAAGTGCATTTACAGCATCTGATATATGTCCAAAAAGCTCCTTAGCTGCATTGATAGACTTATTCTGTTCATCAATAATCTCAACGCTTTCATCCATAGTCTTTTCTGCAACTACTGACTTAGCAGAGATTTCCTTGACAATCTGCTTAATCTCATCTGTTGATGCCTGTGACTGTTCTGCAAGCTTTCTTATCTCATCTGCTACTACTGCAAAGCCTCTTCCACTCTCACCAGCTCTTGCTGCTTCTATACTTGCATTAAGTGAAAGCAGATTCGTCTGTTCTGTAATCTCTGTGATAGCATCTGATATAAAGTTAATCTTTTCTATGCTTTCAATCATCTCATTAACAACATTCTTTGAGAATCTTGAATTATCCTTAGACTTTTCACCCTTATCTATAAGATCATCAACTATTGTAATACCCTTATCACTAAGTGTCTTAGTCTCAACTGACATATCGTTTATATCGCTTACATAAGCCTTAGTTTCATGAAGCTTAGATGCAAGAAGTTCTACTTCAGATGTTGCCTTCTGTGTACTTTCTGCCTGACCAGAAGCACCAATAGACACACTCTGAATAGCCTCAGATACCTGATTAACAGTCTCAGTTGTTGACTCACTTACCTGTGATATCTTCTTAGATGCATCTATAAGGACACCTGACTTTTCCTCAACTCCCTTGATAAGACCAGCTATCTGATCCGCCATATCATTGTAGTTTTTCTCAACCTGTCCGAATTCGTCCTTCCTCTTTACTTCTATTCTGTGTGTAAGATCACCATCAGCCATCTTACCCATAGCAGTGTTAATCTTCTTAAGCTCTTTAGAGATTGACCTTGCTGTTATAAGAGCAATAGCAACACCTATTATGATTCCTATTATTGAAAGAAGCATTGTCCTGTTTCTGATGCTGTCTACAATTGTCTGTGTCTCTGACTCGCTTATAAATCCCATAAGAGTCCAGCCTGTAACTGCATCCTTAGACGTTACAATATGAAAGCTTTGACCATTTACTTTTTCATCGAAAGAAAATGTTGTATCAAGCTTGTCATCATCAAGTCCCTTTATGGTATTCCAGCATTCAAGCTTTGTAACATCATCTACATATGTATTCCTGTCATTATTAACAAGAATCTTGCCTTCCTTATTAACGAGGAGGACATAACC
>CAKRKK010000262.1 GCA_934358235.1 uncultured Lachnospira sp. | reverse complement strand
TTACTGGGCTGGGAACGACTTATCTATTATCTGGAGCATGCGGATGTCGTATGTATGGTTATTTACAACAGTTTCATATCCGTGTCGTGCTATTTCATTTCTTTCATCATCATGTGTCAGGTAATAAGCACATAATTCTTTGAGATGATTTTCACTTTCATATGCAACAAGGTCTTTGCCTATTTCAAAGAATTCTGGTAATTCTGCCTGATAATTGGTTATAAGGAAGCCTCCGCATCCAAGAACATCGAATATTCTGAGCGAAAGACCAGAACGGATGGATTTGGCTGTTATATTAAGATTTATTTTACTGTTGTGGAATATAACAGGCATTTCGGTAAGTGATTTAGCAAAACCCTTGTTGTGTATGTGGGGCAAGCTGGTGGTGTTGCTGCCTGTATATATGTCTACATTAAATGAATCAGACAGCATCTTTAACAAACGAAGCCTTTCCTGTTCAGCAACCTTAACACTTAAATATTCCTGTGCAAGCAGTGCTTTATTATTGGCACGGTACCCTTCTGGAAATTCATAGTGATGTGGGATGCAGTTTAACAGTCTTTCTGTCATTTCATCAGTAAGCATATCTTCGATAAAATTGTATCCATAGACACCGAGTTGCGCATTAATAATTCCATCGACATAACCTTTTTCATATTCTGGAAGAATTGCACGGTTGAAAGGGCATTTTTCCTGATATGTAGAACCAATGAATGATATATCACTTGTAAATTTTGTGTTTTCCTGTGCACTAGCATTCTTTATAACTTCATCGTTACGACGGACATTAGTTGCCAGTGGAATATGAAAAACATGTCCCTTGTTATATGGTTCAAATTCATTAAATAACATTTTGTCAAAGAGGAATACTCTGTTAACTGAATTAGATAAAGAATTAGAATATAGTTCAAGTACAGGGCTGTCTACAATGAGGCTGATATACACGACATTAACAATCTGGCATACATCAGAAAGCCATGGAAAAAAGTTAATTGTGAATACAAATGTATAATTATTATTCATTAATTTAGGAGAAACAATTGATACACATTCGTTTGGTAATAAATTTTTTTTGCTTATCTCAATAGTTTCTTCATCAACATCAAGTCCTAATCTTTTGAAAGAATCTATAACATCAGGTTCGCAGATACTGCCATATCTGTAAAAATATATTTTCATAGGAACCTCCAACTCTATATTTGTGTTAATCATTATACAATAACACTGTTGGCATTTTCTACGCTAAATGCTATAATTTTTTATATTTGATGCAGGATTTATAACTTTGTTCAGAAATGGAGAAAATCATGACAGATAAGAATACGTTTTATAATATGTTAAAGGCTAATGCGGAAAGCCGCCCGGACGCTGTGGCTATCGTTTATGATACGATGAAGGTTACTTATGCGAAGCTTTTTGATGATGTGACTAAGAAGGCATTACATTTTCAGAAATTTGAAGGAAAGAGGATTGCAATATTCGGGCCGGCATCTTACAGGTGGATTGTTAATATGTTTGGAACGATTGTTGCGGGAAAGGAGCTTGCACTTGTTGATTTCTTCCTTCCTCATGATTCGAGGGTTGACCTTCTTAAGAAAACCGATGTCAATTACACATTGACATCAACTAACCAGTATATTCTGTCGGATGAGAATTCTATTATTATATCAAGTGCAGAAAGGGATGATGTTGAAGGACTGATATATGATGAGAATACCGTTGAGGGCGACATTATAATGTTCACAGCAACAGCAGGTGAATGTGACAAGCCGGTTGTTTTGTCAGTGGACAATATTCTTAATACAGCCAGAGAAATAAGCAGCAGGGTGGAATGTACAGAGGATGATATTGTGCTTGCACAGATTCCTCTGCATAATGAATTTGGTCTTATATACAGTCTTATATGGCCGCTATGCTGTGGAGCTATGGTGTGTATAGGAAGAGGTTTGAGACATATTGATGCAGACACTTATTATTACAACCCGACTATTCTAATAGGCACACCATCGATGATTGATTATCTCAGAGCTGTAAGTGGATTTAACAGTGAACTTAACACTATTATAATAGGCGGAGCAAGCTGTCCGTTCAGGCTTTTTGAGAATCTGTGTGACAGTGATTTAAAGGTTTATAATATATATGGAATGACAGAGACATCAGGCTGTGTGGGTGTTAATGAACTGTATGATGGTTCTTATACACTTTTTGATAAAGATGCGGTTACAATTGCTGAAGACGGGGAAATTCTTGTGAAAGGTCCGTGCGTTATGAAGGGATATTACAAGGATGATGAAGCCAACAATAAAGTGTTAAGGGATGGAGTGTATCATACAGGTGATTACGGACGGATTAATAATGCAGGCAGACTTGTGTTATTACAGCGTAATCCTGATATTATACTGCTTCCTACAGGAGAGAAGATAAGCCGAGTAAGAACGAATGAACAGATTACAGCTATTAACGGAGTTGCAGAAGGTTTCATAACATTTTACAATAACAGGCTTACAGCGATTATTGTACCTATTGATAAGGGAGCAACAGAGGATATATTTAAGCGACGCATTGATAAGTATAATGAAAAGAAGGGATACCGCTGGGAGATTCAGAAGATAATTCTTGCCAAAGAACCACTTCCGAGAAAGGC
>CAKRKK010000261.1 GCA_934358235.1 uncultured Lachnospira sp. | reverse complement strand
CGTGCTTTTTGTGAGCTACGATACATCTTCCTGGATGACTCTGCTCCTTGAAAAGATATACCTTAGATGTTTCTAATTCACAGATTTTAATACCGAACTTTGCAACAAGTTCACCTTCCATACAATATGCACAATTCTGATCTACCATGTCTGTATCCTCCTTATATTTATTCAGCATCCTTGATAGAGAAGCTTATTCTTCCCATCTTGTCCTTGCCCATGCACTTACACTTAACAACATCACCAAGAGTAAGAACATCTTCTACCATATTGATTCTTTCCTTAGATATCTTAGAGATATGAACCATGCCTTCCTTACCAGGTGCAAACTCAACAAATGCTCCGAATTCCTTTATGCTTACAACCTTGCCTTCATATATCTTTCCTTCTTCGAATTCATCTACGATAGTTCTTATATACTTCATAGCCTTATCCATGCCAGCCTGGTCAACTCCACAGATTGATACAAAGCCATCATCAGTTATGTCAATCTTAACGCCACATTCTTCAATAATGCTGTTGATTACCTTACCACGCTGTCCTACTACTTCACCAATCTTAGCTGGATCTATAGATGTCTGGATAATCTTTGGTGCGAACTCTCCTACTGTCTTTCTAGGTTCAGCAATAGCTGGCTTCATACATGTATCCATGATAAAGAGTCTTGCTTCTCTTGTTCTTCTTATAGCCTCTTCTACGATAGGGCGTGTAAGTCCATGAATCTTAATATCCATCTGGATGGCTGTAATACCCTCTGTTGTACCTGTTACCTTAAAGTCCATATCACCAAAGAAATCTTCAAGTCCCTGGATATCTGTAAGTACTACATAATCATCATCTGTATCACCTGTTACAAGTCCACAGGAAATACCTGCAACCATGCTCTTAAGTGGAACACCTGCTGCCATAAGTGACATACAAGATGCACAGGTAGATGCCATAGAAGTAGAACCATTAGATTCAAAGGTTTCTGATACAGCACGTATTGCATATGGGAAATCCTTTTCTGAAGGAAGTACTGGAATAAGTGCTCTTTCAGCTAAGGCTCCATGTCCGATTTCACGACGTCCTGGTCCTCTTGAAGGCTTTGTTTCACCAACTGAGTATGATGGGAAGTTATAGTGATGGATATATCTCTTTGTTGTAACATTATCGTCAAGTCCATCAACCTTCTGTGCTTCTGATAAAGGAGCAAGTGTTACAACGTTACAGATCTGTGTCTGACCTCTTGTAAACATAGCAGAGCCGTGTACTCTAGGAATAATATCAACCTCTGCTGCAAGTGGTCTGATCTGGTTAATAGCACGTCCATCCGGTCTTTTATGATCCTTTAAAATCATCTTACGGACAGTCTTTTTCTGATACTGGTAAATCGCCTCTCCAAGAACTGCTAAGTACTCTTCATTATCAGCAAATGCTTCCTTCATCTTTTCTGTAACTTCATCAATGTTCTTATCTCTTGTCTGCTTGTCATCAGAGAATACTGCTATTTCCATTTCCTCTGGTGAAACTACCTGCTTCATAGCCTCGAACATTTCTGCAGGAATAGCACAGCTTTCATATGAATGCTTTTCCTTACCAACCTCAGCTACAATCTTCTCGATAAATGCAATGATTGTCTGGTTGATATCGTGTGCCATATATATAGCTTCAATCATCTTATCCTCTGGGATGATGTTAGCACCTGCTTCAATCATAATAACCTTCTGTTTAGTAGAAGCTACTGTAAGCTGAAGATCACCCTCCTGCCACTGTGCCTGTGATGGATTGACAACGAATTCACCATCAATCATTCCTACCTGTGTCATAGCACATGGACCATCAAATGGAATATCAGAAATACATGTCGCAATAGAAGCACCAATCATAGCTACAAGCTCAGGACGGCACTCTGGATCTACTGCCATAACCATATTATTAAGTGTAACATCATTACGGTAATCCTTAGGGAATAAAGGTCTCATAGGTCTGTCGATTACTCTTGATGTAAGAATAGCATTCTCAGAAGCCTTTCCCTCTCTTTTATTAAAGCCGCCAGGTATCTTGCCTACGGCATACATTTTTTCTTCATATTCTACACTCAGTGGGAAGAAATCAATTCCTTCTCTTGGTTCTTTAGATGCAGTAGCTGTTGAAAGTACTACTGTATCTCCATAGTGCATAAGTGCTGCTCCGTTAGCCTGTGCACATACTCTGCCAACATCAACTCTTAATGTTCTGCCAGCTAATTCCATTGTGTACTGTTTAAACATACTTTCCTCGTTTCTGCCTTATGGCTGTTTAATTAATTATTGAACAGAAGTTCCGAAACAACTCAGAAAAATACCAATTCCTTTATTCCCACTACCTGATATTCTTCTGAGTGGTCTCGGGTGTTCCTTCTGTTATTCCTGTTATTACCTTTAAATGTGCAGCAAAACTATATATTCTCATCGTTATCTGCACAAAAAGCGGGCGAAGTTGTACATACATATAGGTACAACTCCGCCCTTATAATTACTTTCTGATTCCTAAACGCTCGATTAAGTTTCTGTAGCTCTCGATATCGTTCTTCTTTAAGTAAGAAAGTAAAGCTCTTCTCTTACCAACCATCTTTAAAAGACCTCTTCTTGAGTGGTGATCCTTCTGGTTAACCTTTAAATGTTCTGT
>CAKRKK010000260.1 GCA_934358235.1 uncultured Lachnospira sp. | reverse complement strand
TTGAGAATTATATAAAGAATAAGGAAAGAAAGCTTGGTTATCAGCATGTTCTTACACCTTGTGTAGGTACAGTAGATCTTTATAAGACATCTGGACATTGGGATCATTACAAAGAAAATATGTTCCCAGCTATGCAGGTTGATGATGAAAGCTTTGTACTTCGACCAATGAACTGTCCTCATCATATGATGATATATGCTAACAGACTTCATTCATATAAGGATCTTCCTATCAGAATTGGTGAAATCGCACATGACTTCAGATATGAATCAAGCGGTACGTTAAAGGGTATTGAAAGAGGAAGACACTTCTGTCAGAATGATGCCCATCTTTTCGTTACACCAGAACAGATTAAGGATGAAATCTCAAGCGTTGTAGACCTTATATTCAGTACTTATAAGGATTTTGGCATAACGAATTACCGTTGTGTGCTTTCTCTTCGTGATCCAGAGAATAAGACAAAGTATCATGATGATGATGAAATGTGGAATAAGGCAGAAAATGCTTTAAGAGATGTTATGAACAGCCTCGGAATTGAATATACAGAGGAAATCGGAGAGGCCGCCTTCTACGGACCTAAGCTTGATGTTAATGTTAAGCCTGCTGTTGGTAATGAGATAACACTTTCAACCTGTCAGTTAGACTTCTGTCTTCCAGCTAAGTTTAATCTTTCATATGTAGATAAGGATGGAGAGAAGAAGACACCAGTTGTACTTCACAGAGCTATACTTGGTTCTCTTGACAGATTCATGGCATATATACTTGAGGAAACAAAGGGTAATCTTCCAACCTGGCTTGCACCTGTTCAGGTAAGAGTAATGCCAGTTAAGACAGATAATGAGGATATTATGAACTATGCGCATAAGATAGTAGATGCACTTGCTGCTAAGGATGTCAGGGTAGAGCTTGATGACAGAGCAGAAAAGCTTGGATATCGTATGCGTGAGGGACAGCTTCAGAAGGTGCCATATCTTCTTGTTATTGGCTTTAATGAGCAGGAAAATGAAACGATATCATACAGACTTCACGGAGAGCAGGAAACAACAACACTTCCACTTAGTGAATTCGTTGAGAAGATAGATGAAGAGATAAAGAACAAGACAAGATAAAGCTTGCCTGAACTACATAACTTATATATCGTCTTAATATAGAAAGGGGATAACGCACTAATAATTTTCTAGTGCGATACCCCCTTTTTTCTTTTAGTACAATACTGTTAGTTAATTGTATTGCCATTATTCATATTGCCATCAGGACCTTTGCCAAAGCCGCCCGGGTTGCCACCAGAGCCGTTGCTGCCCTGATTTCCACCCTGATTGCTGTCTGGATTATTACCAGAGCCATTTTCTATATTGCCGCCTGGCGCGTTGCCAAAGCCGCCCCGATTGCCTTGATTACCGCCAAAGCCACCAGAACCTGTTGCACCCATAGTACCACTTGTCTGAGTCCAGCTTGTTACTGAGCTTTGATTGTAATAAAGTGTATATTCCTTTCCTGTTACAAGTCCAGTTGAACATATCCAGCCGTTAGAATAGCTGTCGTTTAATGTAAAGCTTGTCACTTCATTACCATCAGAATCCTTAACAGAGTAACTGCCGGCATTAAATGAAACTGAACTGAATACATATGCATTGGAAGAGTTAACAGGAGTTTCGCATACACCACCCAGGGCAATGCAGGTTCCACCTGTTATTGTAATAGTTCCATCTACATCAATAGAGCCTGATACCTGTCCAGATGAGCTGCCTCCTTTTACAAGAACCATACCACCGGACTGTGTATAGCTGCCATTAGAGTCGATTCCATCGGTATCGCCAGAGGCAGTAGTCACATCAACATAGCCGCCAGATATATTGATAAGCGGAGCTGTTGTGCCATCACCAGTGCATGCATTAAGTCCATCGTCTGTTGCATACACATAGACCTTACTATCGCTTATATTAAGGCTCATAGCTTCAAGTCCTTCATAAGAGGTTGTTACATTGATATATCCACCTGATATATTGAGTTCTTTATCAGCATGGATTCCATCATCACCAGATGCAATAGTGATTGTTCCGTCAGATACAGCTACAGTTCCTTTTCCAGCTTCACCAGTTTCTAACACATCAGAGTCAGAATTAGCGTGAATGCCATCATCAGTAGAGCTTATATTGATAACTGCCCCTGATATAGTTATTTCGCTGTCAGCCTTAATTCCCTTAGTTGAGTAGCTTTTCTTAGAAGAATTGCCGGTGCTGTTCATATTATTATCTGGCATACCCGGTCTGCCCTGGCTGCTATTACCAAAGCCTGAATTATTATTCATATCAGGTGGAGTATTCATATTGTTATTGCCCTGATTGTTATTGCCATGATTGTTATTGCCTAGATTGTTACTGCCTTGATTGTTATTGGCAGTTGTTGTATATGACATCATGCTGGCGTTGGCAGATGATTTGCTGTTGCCAGAGCTGTTAGTGCCGGAGCTATTGTTGTTGGAACTGCTATTGTTAGAGCTGTTAATACCAGAGATTTTGCTGCTGGAGGAAGTGTCAGTAACCTCTTCACTATATTCTGAATAAGTATCTGTATATATGTTTACATTGCCATTTCCTGAAATATCGACTCCATAAGCAGCATCTATTCCGTCACAGGCAGCATATATATC
>CAKRKK010000259.1 GCA_934358235.1 uncultured Lachnospira sp. | reverse complement strand
GCTTTCAAGGATAATGCTGGCAATTAAAACTGTAATGGCAGGAGGAGATAATAAAACACTTATCTTTGAGGAGATAGATGCAGGTATAAGTGGTAAAACTGCCCAGATGGTATCAAACCAGCTTGCAAGGCTTGCTGTAAGCCATCAGATTATATGTATAACACATCTGCCTCAGATTGCTTCTATGGCAGATGCGCATTATACTATTGAAAAAAGCGTGCGTGACAATAAGACATATAGTAAAATATCCCGTGTTGATGAGGAAGAAAGTGTATATGAGCTTGCACGTATGCTTTCGGGAAGTGAGGTTACAGAGTCAGTCCTTGCAAATGCCCGTGAATTAAAAAAGACATCAGATATTTTTAAGGCACAATTATAGCGTATATTAATAGCCCATGTTATAAGAACCAGAAGATTTAGTAAAGGCTTCTGGTTCTTATAGCGTTAAGCAGTTTATCAGGGAAATGATATATGTGTTTAATCGATTGTATCAGATATATTCAGCATATTTTCTATATATATACCATATCCACTATGGGAATCATCTATAAGGACATGCGTTACAGCTCCTATAAGTTTCCCATCCTGTATTATAGGACATCCCGACATTCCCTGTACAATTCCATTAGTTAATTCTATTAATTCATCAGAAGTAACCCTGAATGAAATATTTTTTGAGGAGCTGTTATTTAAAGCTGTTATTTCTATTTCATAGTCATTGTATTTATTATTCCGGTAAAAGCGTATATAGGCCTTTCCTTTATGAACCATATATCGGTAGCCGGCGCTCATAAGCTGAAGATTATGCCTTGTGCTTACATTGTTATCAATTGTGCCATATATTCCATATTCGCAGTTTTTGTTAATAGTGCCTACCGGCTTAGAGTTTTTATAGTCAATAATTCCCTGTAGTTCACCTGGTGCACCCTCCCTGCCTTTGACGATAGACAATATTTTGGTGCTATAGATACGTCCACCGCTTATATTCATAATAGCACCAGTACTAGTGTCAGTTATTCCATGTCCTAAAGCACCATAATGACCAGCCTGGTCTATATAAGTTATAGTTCCTATTCCCTGTGCATCGTCCTTAATCCACAGACCAAGCTTGTAGCTGTTGTCTGTATCTAATACCGGGGTAACATTTACACTGATAATAGTACCATTTCTTAATATTTCTAATTCGAGAGTTTCACCTTCAGAGCCTGATATTATGTCAGAAAAGGTGTTTTTAGAGCTTATGTTCTTTCCATTTACTGACAGGATATAATCGCCCTTTGACAAAATGTTTTCACAAGGATTAATGCTTCCATAGGATAAAGAATTTACAGTATCAGTCTTAACAACAAGTATTCCGTTGCTTTTCAGGTACAGCCCAGCCTGAAAGCCACCTGGATAAACCTTCGCTTCATCAACTACATTTACCTGGACAGTTTTTAAAAATATTATGCCAAAAAGCTTAAGATCCATATTATAGTTAGCGGGAGAACCAGTTATAAATGTAACCTCCCTGTTGAAATCAGCATTATTGTTAATGGAGCTGCCACTTGAATTATTGTAACCTGATAAGTTATATACGTTTCCGGTTACGGGAACTGATAAATCGAAGGTGGTATTACTTTGCTCATTGATATATATATGCTCTGGGAAATGTCTTTTGATATATTCGGTATAGCTTATTAAACATAATAATATTGTTGTAAATAAAGCAGATATTATTATATACTTATTAAATAGTTTTTTAATATACATTGCAGCACCATCCTCCTTTTAATGATAGTATCTGCAGAACTGTTTATTTTATATGGAATAACTACTGTTAAATATAGTAAACAATCTTATTGTCATGGAAATTATAATCAATTTAACAAATACTCTTTGCGTTTGTCGAATTTTGTCGATAGTTGCGATTTATTTTAATTGATATGATAATATGAAAATAGTATAATGATTGATGTAGTTTTGTGATGCATATTGTTGTAAAAGCGAATTAAGTGTAATAAACATATGCATCTGTATTATAATTATCAGATATGTGAGGGGAAAATATGAATTCTTTAAAGGTTGTTATCGCTGACGATAACAGGAAAATGGTTGACGTCATAAAAGAGGTTGTTGATGACGAAGAGGACCTTGAGGTTGTAGGGGTTGCAACTAATGGTGAGGAAACTCTTGATGTTATTAAGAAAACATCTCCTGATGTTGTGCTGCTGGACATTATTATGCCACAGTTAGATGGCATAAGCGTTATGCAGAAGATCAGGGAGGATAAGAGCTGTACAAAGCCGGCATTTG
Organism: uncultured Lachnospira sp.; assembly: GCA_934358235.1. Lineage (GTDB taxonomy): Bacteria > Bacillota > Clostridia > Lachnospirales > Lachnospiraceae > Lachnospira. The sequence goes on along the minus strand of CAKRKK010000259.1, from coordinate 365 downwards.
TCGTTATAAGTGCTGTTGGAATGGAAGATGTAACAGAGGCTGCTTTCAGCAAAGGAGCAGCTTATTATATAATGAAGCCCTTTGATAACGATATGCTTATAAACCGAATAAGATATGTTGGTATGGCACGTAAATCTCCACTAGAGGTCAAAAAACCTGTGGTTAAGGATATAGCGGTTCATAAAAAGAATATGCTGGAGAATGAAATTACCGGAATGATACACGAAATAGGAGTTCCGGCACATATAAAGGGGTATCAGTATCTTAGGGAATCGATTTCGTTGGCAGTTAATGAACCTGATATAATAAATAGTGTAACAAAAGTTTTATATCCAACGATAGCAAAAAGGTTTGAGACAACACCT
>CAKRKK010000258.1 GCA_934358235.1 uncultured Lachnospira sp. | reverse complement strand
AAATAATTGGCAAAAGCATCACGAATAATGCCGATTCCAAGTTCATCGACTGCTCCCTGTTCACTCAGAAGGTTAATAACATCTAATGCCTTCTGCCTGTCTTCTTTTGAAAAATCTATCCATCCTAATTGCATGTTTTCACTTCCCTGCTTCAATGTAATTTGTCACTTTTACTCTTCTGTCGAGTTTAAAGTTCTTTATAACAGAAAGCTCTCCACTTCTTTTTGAATCCATGTCATATCCGCATTTAACCACAAATTATCATTTCTTCAATTTATTCTCGAGCCATGAAATGATTATTCCACAATATGGTGTCAAATTTCGTTCCTGTATCAGACCTTCATATGTACGCTCTAATTCACGTATAAATGCATCCCGAGATTTTCCTTTGCATTTTCTCATAATTCTACTTTTTTCTTCCATCAAAACTCTTCTACGAGTTTCAGGAAGAGAAACCGCTTCACAGTTTAAATTCAGAGTTTTTGTTACATCCTTATTAATGTCCTCATCATCTGAATAAATGCTACCATCTGCTTTATACTTTATCTTTCTAACTGACAATTCATCAAATGGATTTATCGTAAGTTCTGTATTTCCTCTATGAGCATCACAAGTTGTATCCTCTGGATTTACACCTCTGGTCAGACTGTTTCCATAGCATACGCCCAACATCCATTTAAAATCTAAAGTTGCTTTATTATCATGTTCCAACTCATCATGAGGATGTCTCGGTCTGCAATGTTCAATTCTTTCTAATCTTGGATCATCAATTTTTCTCATACAATATGCACACAGATGCCTTTGCTCCTCCCACATCTGCTCTCTTATATCTTTAAGCACATTTGAAGGCATATCAGTCTCATAATCTGCATCAGGATTCTGCTTGCGAAATTGTAATAGACTATTTGGTTCTTTTCCCCTTCTCACAACTATCATATGCTATTCTCCCAGTATCTTTTCTAAGTCCAGTGATGTTCTCGCTGCTGCAATATCAGGATCTGTTGTACCAACAATTGCTTCAATCTCTGTCAAAACATCATCTGCTTCTTTGTAATTATTTTCATCCATATATGAATAGAATAAACTCATGCGCTGCTTAATATCCGTTGGACGTTCAGATACCTTCATTACTTCTCTCAATATTGAATTTGCATCTCTTCCATAGGTTTGTGCTGCTGGCATATAGATTTCTCCATTATCTAAAATACGAATCTGTTCTTTGGCTACAGAATTAATTACTGCCGGTGCGTGTGAACTGACAATAAATTGTATCTTGGGAAAAATAGTATTTAAGTCACTTATAATAGTCTGCTGCCATTGTGGATGTAAATGCAGATCTATCTCGTCAATCACAACAACCCCAGATGTTTCTTCTAACACCCTATCTCCAAGCATTGGATTCAATACAGCCATGCGATATGCAATATCTCCAATCATACTGAGAGTATTTTTATAACCATCGCTCATTTCATCCATTGCGAATTTCTGTAAACTACCATCTGTACTTTCAAAATTCAAAACCAATCTATGTGTATCAAGATCGAATACAATGCTGGCATTTTTTGAGCCACTAATTCTCTCAAAACATTTGCAAATAGCAGACTCTACTGTTTTTAATAATAAAGGCTTTTCTGCCTTTCCTGTCCGTTGCTGCTCTTGAAGACTTTTCAATGTCTGAATCTGAAACCAATTAAGCATCAGCTTTTCATTTGATTCAGCAGCCATACAATCTACATAACCAACTTGACGTTTAAATTCAGTCAATGATTTTATGTTTTTCTTTTCCTTCTTCTGCGCATACAAACGACCTGTACCATAATAAGATATCAACGGAAGAATTAATGTTTTGTCTCCCGTCATAATTCTCTTCTGTGCATCCCTTGATATACTCGTTAATTCTCTCGCTTCTTTGACTGTAGTATTACCACTTTCAGAATTTAGAGAACGCACCCATTTCACATCATGATTATCCAGACAATCACCTATACTTTCGATACTTACAGGAAACTGATGCTGCGGATCAACTGTGCCATCAAGATCATAGAACTCATATCTGGAATCATCTTTTGAAATCCTTCTGCTGATTCCACCATCAATTCCCAGTAAAAATGTGCTTATTGCAACAGCAACTGCATCTAATATTGCAGTCTTTCCTGCCCCATTCTTTCCGACAATCAATGTTATATGATCATCAAGGTCAATATTTACTTCTTTGAAACATCTATAATTGGAAATTTTGATATTATTTAACTTCATTTAACATCACCTCAGTATTTTGGTTATGCATAATAATATATTGTCATTTTATATAACTCATCGACCTAAAAATATTATAAATTCGCATAGTTACAGTATACCACAGCTCCTGTATCTATGCGATTTATTTTTGAATCCATGTCATGATTACATCCACAAGATAATCCTGCTGTCTCATATATTGCTAAGTCCATGCCCGTATTACTTTAATATCTTCCTTATCTGCTTATCCGTTGCCTCCGGATACATCTCATGCATATAGTCTGCAAGCTGCTTCCATGAATCCTGCGGATTATCCTTATAGCAAGAAGTCACATAATCGTATCCATAGATATGCTCGATAGATGAATACACTGCAACATCCCATCCATATTCAATGCCTTTCTTATTCACTCTCTTCTTAAAATCGCAGTTACA